>JAQXFL010000118.1 GCA_029250345.1 Candidatus Poseidoniaceae archaeon | reverse complement strand
CGAGGGGCGGACGTTATTGAAGGTAAAATGACGCTCCCATTGATTCACGCACTGACCCTTTCTCACGGAGAGGAACGTCACCGACTTGCACATATCATCGAGAACTTCCACGACGGATTGTTCGATGAGTTGATGTCGTTGCTCAACTACTCTCAAAGTCTGCGGTATGCCGAAATATTGGTACGAACACATCTTGAACGTGCTATTAACGAACTCGATGCGTTTCCAGACAGCGATGCTAAATCTCTGATGTTGCACATCACTGAATACGTCATGAATCGACACTTGTGAGGCGTGAGAATGGGTCGAAAAGAGGTTCAACATCGGCAAGTGATTGTCATCGGAGCAGGTCCTGCAGGCTCGGCGTGCGCACAGAAGTTGGCTGAGGAAGGAATTGATGTTCTGATGATCGAGAGACGAGAAATTGTCGGAAATCCGGCTCAGTGTGGTGAATGTATCCCGAACTGGGGAGAAGTAGTTGGTACTTTTTCGAATCTCGATGATCATCAGTGGTTGAAGGATTACTTCGAATTCCCAGACCGCCTTCGTTTGCATCACCTGGATAACATGCGAGTTTTCCTCCCATCGGGGAAGGCATACCACTTTGATTTGGATGCATTTGCAGGACATCGCCTACACTTTGACGGCTTCCTTTGCGATAAAGCCATCCAGGCAGGAGCAGAAATTCGCACGGGTGAAGCAATGACTCGAATCCAACACCAATCAAAACTCGATCGTGATCTTTTGGTAACAACCAAAAACCGTTATTCGTTTGACTATCTCATCGATGCCAGCGGCTCATTGGCCCATGTTGGCCGTTTGAGGCATGGCGATGATGAGCGCTATAGACCAAAAGACCAAGTTCCAACTGTTTACGCCCAAGTACAGGGTGAAGTACCAGAAACTTTCGATGTTTTCTTGGGTTCAGTCGCTCCGTCAGGTTATGCTTGGATTATTCCTAAAGGCCCAGATACTGCCAATGTCGGACTTGGGGTTCGAGCAGGTTACTTGAAAGGGAATCTGAAAGACCACTTGACCGAATTTTGTGATTCATTAAATCTCGAAATACTTTCCTGGGGCGGTGGTTGGATTCCAATGGGCGGGCCTGTGAAATCGATGGTCGACGGTACGACATTGGCAATTGGCGATGCAGCAGGTCTGGTTATGCCGAGCAACGGTGGAGGGATTTCTCAAGCCATTATCTCTGGGTGTTTTGCTGCTGAAGCAATTGTTGACAATATGAGAGACGGAACGCCTCTCGAACAATATGAGGTTCGGGTCAGGGCATCAATGGGACGAGCACTCAAGAATTCCTTGCGTTCCAAAAACATGGGTTATGTCTTCTTCAAAGGCGACTTAATCACTGAAACGTTGTTGAGGGTTCTGGGTCCTATTGGCGGCATAAAGCGTGCTATGGAATGCGACAAGCCAATGTGGTTGTTTTGATTCATCGGTAAGATGCTCTCCACAACAGACTTTGAAACGGTTGGTTCAAGACCTATCGACTGCACAGGTGTATCATGCGCAGTGTCCGAAGGGCGAACAACAACGAGGCTGTGAGCCCCGTTATCGCTACTGTTCTTCTGCTCGCCATAACTGTCATGCTTTCCAGTATGGTGTTTGTTTTGATGCAAGGTGCTCTAACCACCGCTGAGAAGCCTGCAGCTCAAGCAACTGTAAGCGTTCGAGGATTATCCAACGGTTTCCATGTCGTCCGAATGACTTCACTCGACCAAACGATCGATCCAGCAAAAATACAATTTTCCCTTGCGCCTGAAAACGTCACTCAAGGCAATACATTGAGGGGGCTTGTGAGCGATTCGGATGTATACGGGCTCATCGGTGCAAACATATCGTTCCAAGACCGAGATGCGGGATATTCTGTAAGCCAAGGGGATTACTTTGTAATCGATTCGACAACGATTGGTTCAGACACTGGCACTTGGCGATTCCAACTCATTGACCTCTCAACCAATTCAGTGCTGGTAAATGTTGTCTTACCGCCTATCGAGTCTTAACCGCCAATAAAAGACATTTCTACGGGCTTCCGCTCGGTGTCTGCTTCCCCACGAATCTCAGAATAGCGATCCTTGCGTTTTGTCCAGATTTCTTGAATCAGTTTGGCAACTTCTACGCTCGTTGCTCCAAATCGCAGAATGCTTCGGATATCAACTCCACTCTCTGAAAACAAACACGTGTAGATTGAGCCATGAGCAGATAGGCGGGCCCGCGTACAATTTCCACAAAACGGATTACTTACCGATTCGATAAATCCGATCTCAGTCCCATCTTCCAAACTCCACATACGTGCAACATCAGACGGATGTTGTGCAGGGCTCTTCTTCAAATTTCCAAAGTGATTCATAATTTGCTGACGCATTTCTTCACCCGTCACGACCGATTCGAGATTCCAGTTGTTGGTCGTTCCAACATCCATGAATTCAATGAAACGCACTGCAATCTTTCGTTGTGAACATGCTTGAACTAAAGGGATGATTTCCTGTTCATTCACTCCGCTTTTCACGACGCAGTTGACCTTTACGCCCAGTCCACACTGCTGGGCTTTTTCGATACCGGTAAAGACTTCCTTTGGTGTATTCTTACTGTCAGTGATGCTTTGGAACATTTCAACATTGACGGCATCAATACTCACAGTGACCCTGTTAAGTCCTGCTTCAAACAATGTTGAAGCATGCCTTTCCAACAGAACTCCATTTGTCGTCAGTGCAATATCCAACTCGGAATCTAAGCCTCGCAGCATTGCAACAAATACACTCAGGTCTTTTCGAAGCAAAGGTTCACCCCCAGTTATTCGAACTTTTTTGAGCCCGAGCGGTAGCAGTGATTCAACAACGGTTGTCATTTCCTCATAGGAGAGAATTTCTTGTTTGGCAAGAAAGGCGTGTTCAGCCCCGAATTTCTCTCTTGGCATGCAGTATGTGCACCTGAAATTACAGCGGTCTGTGATGGAGATGCGCAGGTCCCTCAAGGGGCGACCCATGGAATCTTCAATCGACATTGAACGGGCTATGCGGCTTCGGCTTTTTATTCTGTGTTGCAAGGGTTGATGGGTATTCGGAGATTGGAAGCACCATGGCGAAGAAGTGGGTGAAGCGCTGGACCACTTCCGGAAAGGACCACAGGCGCAATGATTTACGTATTCTTCGAATTACTCCTCGTTCAAGTTTCACGAAGGTTAACTGGCGTTTACCTCCTTCGAAAAGCCATCTCATCCGAGCCCTCGCTCTTTACTCCCAAACCTCTCAAAGTATTACTCTCGAAAACGTCGCAGCCTCGGGTGACGATGTCCGTGCCATGCGGAATTGTTTAGCACAGATGGGTGTCAAGTTCGACGATTATGACGCTGCAGGGGATTTGTTGACCCAAATCAATCCGATGGAACTTGGTCCACACCCACTTTCAGTCAAATGGGTCATGCACGGTGTGGGTACGGGCGGATTTCGTCGACCGGCAAGCGTCCTCAATGCAGCAAACTCAGGTACTGCTCTACGATTTCTTGCCGGCTTAGTGGCAGGGATGGAGGGTCCAATTATGCTTGATGGAGATCAGTCGCTCCGTATGCGCAATTCAGAACCTCTGTGGGACTCATTGCGTCAAGCCGGAGTCGAAGTGTCGATCGGACAAGGTTTGGAACGTTTACCAGTGATTCTTTCAGGTCCGTGGGATACAGATAAGCTGCAATCCGGAGTAGAACTCGACATCTCTCACTCCAGTCAACCACTTTCTTCATGGATTTTAGCGTCGACAAATCTACCAACTGATACGGTTCTCACTCTGGAAGGGAAAGGAGTTTCAAATCGGCATTCGAATTTGACAGCGGAAATGGTTCGATCTGCAGGTTGTTCAGTGGAATTGGGCGATGGAAAGTGCCTGCTGAAGCCTTGGTCTCCAAACGGTGAAGAAACATATGCCGTTCCAGGTGATGCCTCCATGGCTTCATTCGCAGTCCTTGCATCCTACTGTCTTTCTTCGAAGATTCAACTCATTGGTTGGCCGGGAAAAAAGAACGCGATTGGTCATGAAATCCTTCAAGAATCTGCTATAGAATACGGCATTCAATGGTCGGATGGCTTACTCGAAGTAATGGATAAGGCTCAACCTGTTCATTTGGATGTGACGGATTCAAATGACATTCTGCCACCAATGGCTGCTTTACTCGCCCTCGGCGGTGGTGGGAAGATTTCGGGGGCTGCTCACGCAGCGCACAAGGAAAGCAACCGGCTCACACGAACCGTTGAGTTGCTCGGGCACTTTGGATTACAAGCAACACTTCATGCCGATGGGGTAGAGGTTGAAGGAAACCAAGTCCCGAGCAAGCCGGAACATCCCGTTCCAACGTTTGGAGACCACCGTTTGTTCATGACAGCGGTCCTTCTCGCTTCAAAAACCGGCGGTGAGGTGCTTGGACAAAAATTGCACCATGTCGCTGATGAGGCTTTTGTTAAACGGTTGCAAGATGCCGGAGTTGAAATCGAGTCTGCCCAAATCCCATCACTTGAAGATTAACCATGCCGCCCAAAGTGATGGTCGAGAGCGTTCAGCGGTAAGCGTAGCGCAGTTGGTCTTCCATGAACGCATGCCCAAGGGTTGGGAATTCTTCTCATGTCGTCGAGCAATCTTCGCATCTCTGGCAATGTGAGTTTTTGATTGGCCTTCACTGCACCCCTACACGCATTGAGGAATGCCAAGTGGTCTTTCCTCCTATCGACTGTTTCGAGTGGAGCTCCGTCCTCTGCAGTATCTTGAAGTAAATCGAGGAGGAAAGGAACGAGTTCTTCGCCCTCGAGTAATTGTGGGGCAGAATCAACCATCCATCCACTGTCCCCTTCTCGCAGAGAAAACCCAACTTGTGACAGTGTATCGACCGACGCAGCGACTCGAACCGATTGTCGAGCGTCAAGGTTCAAGTTCACCGGTTGGAGTTTCATTTGACTCTCCCAAAGCGACTCATCGTTACGCAGGCGTTCATATCGAATCCGCTCATGCAATGCGTGTTGATCGATAAGAAGTAATTCGTCTTCTGCCTGGACTAAAATGTATGAATCTGCAAACTGAGCAAGCGGTTCCATTTCCGGAAGTTCATTGATGATGCCCTCGAGTGGTTTTTCTTCGTTCGGAGAGACCTGATGTCCACAACCAGCATGTCGGTGCAGGGTTCGTTCAGCGGGAGATAATGCGGGAGCAGTTGGTTTTTCATCCAAGCCAGGCAACGTATCTTGTGCTGCGGGAGCGGTTGATTGAGGGCGTTTCTTGGCTTCGATCTCAGGTTCTGTTGCTTGGCCTCCATGGAGGTTCAATTGTGCCCCAGCTGCGATTGCCCAAGCAGGTGGAGTCTCGGCTTGGTGTTCTTTTGGAAGTACGAGGGTTGGTGAGCCAGCAGCCGCATCAAGGGTATTCTGTGGTGAAGGTTGCGGAGCAAGGTGTTCCTGAATCGATGTGACTTTTTGGATACCAAGGCCTTGAAGTCCAGGGATGCCCCCAGCAGCATCGGGTTGTGTTGGGACCGATTCCAATGTATGGGCAATCGCTCGTTCAAGCCTTTCCAGAACTCTCCACGAATGCCTCAACCGCACTTCTCGTTTGGTAGGGTGGACGTTCACATCCACCTCATCTGGAGGTAGAGTGAGTGATAGAACGGCAATTGGATGTCTTCCTTGCATGAGTCTTGTTCTGTATCCACGGCGTATGGCTTGCAAAAATGGGCCTGCAGCAACTGGCCTGTCGTTAATCAAAATGTGAATGTCGTCACCCTTGCCTCGCGTGATGTCGGGGGTACTGATCCACCCCGTCCACCTCTCGGTCCCGGGTGCTTCAGCATCACCATCTGGGGAAGTCATCTCCAACATTGATTCAACTTGGCCTCCGAGCAGATCAAAAAGTCGGTCGGTCATTGAATCAGCAGCTGGAATATCCAACATGACTCTCTCGTCAATTACCAAACGGAAACCAGTCAACTGGTGAGCCATGGCATGAGCCACAACAACATCCACTATTCGTGAGTTTTCAGTAGCAGGGCGGCGTTGGAAAGCAAGTCGAGCAGGGGTATTTCGAAACAGATGTTCGACATCAATTCGGGTGCCGTGCTGCATTCCAAACGGCTCGACATTCCCCTTTACTCCGTTTTCCATGGTAATGGATTTGCCGACTTTACCTGCAGGTCGGCTGGATATGGACAGATGAGATACCATGCCGATACTTGCTAGCGCCTCACCTCGAAATCCGAGGGTATGGATGGAGTTGAGATCTTCAGCCTTCTTCAACTTGGAAGTAGCGTGCCGATCAAGGGCGAGTCGCAAGTCGTCTTCATCAATCCCACTTCCATCATCTTCGACTCGTATCAAGTCAAACCCGCCACGCTCTATGGTGATGACGAGGCGTTCTGAGCCTGCATCGAGGCTGTTCTCGAGTAATTCTTTCACCACCTGTGCAGGCCTTTCGACCACCTCTCCGGCGGCGATGTGACCTATGGTCGTCTCATCGAGTTGAACGATACGGTTCGGTTCAGACATTCGACTCACCTCCAAGGAGTTTCTTAAGTCTATAGAGTGCATCATGCGCCTGTCGGGGTGAAAGTTCATCAGCGTCTATTTGACGAAGATATTCCAATGTCTTTTGCTGCTCAGGGGGAATGCTTGGCGTCGAAGGTGGTGATTGCTGTGTTTGATTCATCGCTGCAGCCGCAAAATAACCCATGAGGCTGGATTGCCCTTGGGCACGGGCTGAAGGAGTTCCGGACTCGCCTGCCTTAGCACCGTCTGCTTGTTGTTCAAGGAAAGCGAGCAGGTCTGATGCTCGTTCAACAACCGCTCTCGGAAGTCCCGCCAAGGCTGCGACTTGAACACCATATGAATCATCACAAGGTCCATCAGCAACGGTATGCATGAATCGTAATTCACCGTCAGATTGTGCGACTTGGACATGTACGTTCACGAGTCCGTCCACTTCCCCCTCTAAGCCGATAAGCTGGTGATAGTGTGTTGCAAATAATGTCCGTGAGCCAATGCGCCGACATATGTCCTCAGTAACCGACCAAGCAATCGATAATCCGTCGAATGTAGACGTACCTCTACCGATCTCGTCCAGCAATACCAATGATTGTGATGTTGCACGGCGAAGAATATGGGCGACTTCAATCATCTCCATCATGAAGGTTGAACGTCCTCGACGTAGATCATCGCTGGCTCCGACGCGCGTGAATATTCGGTCGACTAATCCGATTTTTGCTTTTTTGGCCGGAACAAAACTTCCGCATTGAGCAAGAATCGTGAGCAGAGCAGTCGTACGCAGATAGGTCGATTTTCCACCCATGTTTGGTCCGGTGATCAGCAGGAAATTCCTCTTTTTTTGTAGATGAATATCATTTGGAACGAAACCTGACTGAGTTTCAAGCGTCGGATGCCGTGCTCCATCTGCTTTGAGGTGGTGGCCTTCGGTAAGTTCGGGACGTGTCCATGAGCGAGTTCGGGCTATTGATGCAAAGCATTGGAGTACGTCAATCGCAGCGACTCTTCCTGCAATGTTTGCCAAAGTTTGTGCGTTGACTTTGCATCGCTCTCTCAAAGCGATGAATTCTCTGTACTCAAGTTCCTTTACCTTGGTGTCAGCAGTGAGTAAAAGGTCATCACGTTCAGCGAGTTCAGTCGTAATGTATCGAGAGCCATTCGTCATTTGTTGTTTACGTCGCCATTCCTCCGGGACCTTGTTTTCATTGGATTTTGTTACTTCGATAAACCAACCTATTTGACGGTTCATACGAACTTTGAGTGAGGGGATTTCCAGTTCTGAGCGTAACTGCAATTCCAAGTTTTTAAACCAAGAATGCCCAGTAGCAGAAGTGTCACGTAGGTCGTCAATACTTTGATTCAATCCTGTTCGAACAAGACCGCCATCTCTGATACTCAATGGGGGTTCATCCACGAGAGTTCGGCGGATATCTTCGGCCATCTCACTCAAACAGTCGAGATCACTGGAGAGGTGGGATAGAAGGGGGTTTTCTGTTTCCTGGCACAAATTGATGATGGCTGGCATTCGCTCTAGTGCGTCTGATACGGCCATGAGGTCTCGGCCGTTCGACCTGTTGTAGGCCAATTGAGTTGCCAGCCGTTCCATATCTCTCAAGCCACGTAGTGCTTCGCGGATGGCATCGAGCCGCCGTGCAGATCGAGAGAGTGAGCCAACTGCTTCATGACGGGCATGAATTGCTTCGATATTGCACAATGGACGTAGTATCCATGTTTTCAGCAGCCTTCGACCCATCGCACTTCGGCACGCATTGAGAGACGCAAGAAGGCTGCCTTCGAATTCTCCTGCCAATGTCGAGGTCAGTTCTAAATTGCGTAGAGTCGTTTGGTCCAAGACCAAATGTCCTGCTTCATCGATAACTTCGATATCTCGTATGGGCACTTCGTCAGCAATGTGCATTGTTGCTAGATAGTCTGCAGCAAGCCCTGCCGCAGCTAATGCCAATGGGGCATCGTCTAAATCCAGGTGACCCAGGTCGGCAACTTTGAGAACTTTTTCAAGTCGGTTTCTTCGTTTCGAATCGCTGGCTCGGTGTTGGCTGATGAGAACGCCGTCCAAGTGTGAAAAGAGAGCACACAGAGAATCGTCCTCCGCATCTTTCGGAGATACGACAATTTCCGTTGGCCTCCAGCGCATAATTTCATCCAATGCACGGGCGAAGCGGTCGTCTCCTTCGAGATTTGATGCCCATGCTTGTCCGGTCGATGCATCAAAAATGCCGAGGCCTAATGCATCTTTTCCAAGGGTCACTGATACAAGGAGGGAGCGTTCATCTGTTCCGAGCAACGATTCTTCATACAGGCTGCCAGGTGTGTAGACACGGGTAACAATCCGCTCGAGAAGTTTGGCACCTTCTCTCAATTCTTGCTCTTGCTCTGCTACGGTGACCTTGTGTCCAGCCTTGAGCATGACTCGAATATTGTCTTCCAGTGCATGCCACGGGAATCCGGCCATTTGGATTGGCTTTGCTGCTTTCTTATCCCTTGATGTGAGGGCAAGCCCTAACACTTCAGAGCCAACGACAGCGTCTTCGTGAAACAGTTCGTAAAAGTCTCCCATCCTGAAGAAAAGAATGGTATCGGGGTGTTCTTCCTTGATGTCCATAAATTGGTCCATCATACCCCTTTTTGCCATACTCGATACACTCCTTACTCTCGCTGGAGTTCTCTGTCGTTGCCGAGAGCACATGAAGGTTCTCGCGTCGTCAAGAAAGAAGTCCTTTTTTCTAAGACTATTTCAATGTCATAGGTTTTGGATTAATCTCTTGCTTCCAGTCCATAACATTACACCAAGCACCACGCTCGATATGGCGACGAACATAAGGTTCAAAAATCCACGACCGCTCTCTATAGAGCCAATCGCTAAAGTGTCGATAGAGTAGGTCACTGGTTCGCCATTCTCGTTGACTCCGTGCGCATAGAGGATGTCGTCTGAAACATCAGAAACTTCGATGTTGAGTGGTATAGGGCGTGACAGTGGTAATGTTTCCAATTCTCCATCGGCGAACCGCATTACCGATGTACTTCCTTTGCTACCAAGCATCCATACCTTTCCGGTCTCATCGAGTGTGGCAGAAACACTCGCCACATCGATAGAAGTCGTTGTTCGATCTTTGCCGATGTAAAGTGCAGAATCAGTCCCAGCAGCCAGCAATGTTCCGTTGTCAAGTTGAATGAGTGAATGGATTTCACCCTTGTCAATCTCTTCGATTGAGGTCAGCATTGGCGCAGTCGGTCCTTCGTTCCATGTGATGAATCCAATGACAGGTTGTTTCGTCGGAGTTGCTGGACTGTCATCATTGCCGAATACACTGCTCATCGAACCTACGGCAACCCATTGGCCATCGCCCAGTGACTCAACCATCTTCCAATTAATGTTCGATGGAGCAGGGGTTGCAACCGTTAGCCCCGCATTCTTCATTGGTTCATCAACTGGAAGCAATGCGCTTCCTACCGGGCCAAAACCTCGAAGGCCGGAATATTCCGCTTCATCGGTGACCATAAGCCAGCGATAGGATTCCTCAGATTTTTGCTCTGCCAAATCCAACACGTCGAATTGTTCTCCGCCGTCTGTAAGTGAAAGAACGGTGCGTTGTTCGGTTTCAGCGTTTACATGGATGATGTCGAGAGTGTTGTTCTGCGGAGATACTGCGATGCTTCCATCGTGCAATTCCGTGATGAAACTGAGTCCGAGAACATCGGGGTATTCCCCACCTATGTCGTGAACCTCACCAGCGTTGTTGTGGTGGAGGAGTTCACCTTCTCCGTTGGTGATGACCATTGCAGTGTACGAGCCAGAGTCGCCGTAGATTATTTCCAATACGCGCCCATCAATTTCGTCCAAACCGTTGGTTCGATAGTCGACGCCTGGAAGGGTAGATGTGCCCTGAATCAGCAAAGCCCCGATGATGATGAATACGAAAAATCCACCCATGGCCAGCCATTGGTGTTCAGATTCTTCCTCAAGAAGTCCACGCCACCCCTTCGCCATGATTGGAGGGTGTGAACGGAGCACATGAAACCTTTTATCGAAATGTGAGCGAAGGAGTTCTTCCTCATTTCTTGATTTTGTGCCGAATGGATGAAGCGGAGAGATGATAAAGGAAACATTGGTCGCAGGAGTGCTTGGAGAGAGTATCATGGCACGTAAACCAGCATCGATGTATCGCCGCCTCAAAGGTCCTGCCTACACCCGACGTAAGTACATCGGCGGTGTGCCAAACAACAGAATCCAGTCATTCCACGCTGGAAACCGTGTTGCTGCGGAGACAGGGAAGTTCCCTGTCGTCATGGAACTCCGTGCTGACAACAACTGTCAGATCCGACACACGGCACTTGAAGCTGCCCGTGTTATCTCAAACTCAACCATCCGTAAGATTGCCGGAACCCAAGGATACGCTCTCCGTGTCCACACCTTCCCTCATCATGTCCTCCGTGAAAACAAGCAAGCAACTGGAGCAGGTGCTGACCGTGTTTCTCAAGGTATGCGATGTGCTTTCGGAAAGAACGTCGGAACTGCAGCCCGTGTTAAGCGTGGACAGCGAGTTATTTCGTTGCAAGTTCACCCTGAAAACTACCTCACCGCCCGTGACGCACTTCGTAAGGCGAGCATGAAATTCCCAACACCTTGTACGGTACGCCTCATCAAGGGACACGAGCACCTCAAGGGACTCATTTGAAACCCATTGGGCCAAGCCCAGTGTCAAACAAACCTCGTTTGTTGAGGCTTATTGGGCGAGAGTTCCTTAAGTCCGAACCAAAAGCAAACATTACAGCAACAGGAGGTGAATGAATGAGAGTCGCAGTCCTCAAAGAGGACAATTGTCAACCAAAGAAGTGCAACGATGAATGCCATGCCTTTTGTCCACCGGTTCGAAACGGTCAGGAATGCATCATTCTTGACGAAAAAACCGGTAAACCTCACATTTCTGAGAGCCTCTGCATTGGATGTGGAATCTGTATCAACAAGTGTCCTCATGACGCCCTCATCATTGAACAACTCCCGAGTGAGTTGGAAACCGATATGATACACAGATATTCAATGAACGGTTTCCGATTATTCCGTCTCCCCACTCCCTCGAAAGAAAGCGTAGTTGGTATTCTTGGCCCGAATGGAATGGGTAAGTCAACAGCAATCAATGCTCTCTCGGGGAGAATGATTCCAAACCTTGGTGACTGGCTCAACAAGGAAGCAGACTGGGATGATGTTATTGAATCACTTCCACGAGGAGAATTACGTGACTTTTTTGTCGCCGTCAAAAAAGGTGACATCCGTGTTGCCCTCAAACCTCAGAATGTAGATCGGCTTCCTAAGAAAATCAAGGGAACAGTTCGTGATTTACTTTCTCGGGTCGATGAACGCAACATGTTTGAGCAGCTCACCAGTGATTTAGGAATTGACCATCTTCTGGAACGAACAGTACAGCAATTGTCTGGTGGTGAGTTGCAGCGAATGGCTATCTGTGCTACACTTTTACGAGATGTCGATGTTTATTTCTTTGACGAGCCCTCATCGTATTTGGACATACACGAGCGGATGCGCATCGTTCGAATTATACAAAAATTGGCCGAAACCAAGAGAGTTATTGTGATTGAACACGACCTCGCAGTTCTGGATGTACTGGCTGATTTGGTTCACATTGTCTATGGGAAGAAAGGAGCCTTCGGAATATTTACTCCTGCACGAACAACCCGCCAAGCCATCAATACGTACCTCGATGGTTTCCTTCCAGAACAAAATGTTCGTATTCGAGATAAACCGATCAAGTTCCTTAATCACAGCGACCGGATTTCAGAAATTGGTTCTGAAGTAGTTTCATGGGGCGGTCTTACCAAAACGCTTGGTGACTTCAAACTGACAACGGGAGAAGGTGCAGTTCACCGCTCGGAAGTTGTAGGTGTCGTTGGTCCGAATGGAACTGGAAAGTCGACCATGATCAAAGTCTTAGCAGGTGAGCATGGGTACGACGAAGGATGGGTGACCGAGAACGCCACCATTTCCTACAAGCCTCAACACATTGATGTTGACATGGACTGCAGTGTTCAATTGTGGCTCGACAGTGAGATAGGCCCAAAGTGGCGTGTTGGGGAATACAATGTCAACGTGATTCGAGCCTTAGGTGTGGACCAACTCCTTCCTAAGCGAGTCAAGAAATTATCCGGTGGAGAGCGACAGGCCGTTTCCATCGCCATCTGTTTGGGCCGGGAAGCAGACCTGTATCTTCTGGACGAACCCTCGGCTCACTTGGATGCGAACGCTCGCATGGAGGCTGCCAAAGCGATTCGTAGAACGATGGAAGCCAACGAAAAATCAGCATTCGTCATTGACCATGACGTCTACTTCATCGACATTGTAAGTGACTCCTTACTTGTTTTCGAAGGCGAGGGAGGCGTTCACGGTAAAGCCGAGGGGCCGTTCAAACTACGCGCCGGAATGAATCGATTTTTAGAAGGCGTGAATGTCACTTTCCGTCGTGATCACGACTCAAAACGCCCACGGATTAACAAGATGGAAAGTCGAAAAGACAGGGAACAACGAGGAATTGGCGATTACTATTCGTTCGATCATTGAGGTGTGATGCGTAATGCCTGTTGGAATTCCACCACTTGGAGGGCCATTAGGGCGTTCACGTTCTCGAATCTCAGCGAGTGGGCTTACGACGTTTCTGCGCTGTAAGCGCCAATGGTTTCTTGGCTCGAAGGTTGGGATTTCCGGGCCACTTCGCCCGTCTCAAGTCATTGGTATCGTGTTAGAAGATGCATTGTGTGGGCTTATGATGCGTCGCCCCAAAACGGCAATAGAATCCTTGGAGCAACTCAAATCATGGATTGCATCGCATATCCAAAATGCAGCAAAAGA
>JAQXFL010000115.1 GCA_029250345.1 Candidatus Poseidoniaceae archaeon | reverse complement strand
CGTGAACATGGTTCTCACCCGCATGATTGAAAGAGATGCGGGGGGCAGGATTCTCACCTTTGTTCACTGCGTGAACATGGTTCTCACCTGCCGATTGAAAGAGATGCGGGGGGCAGGATTCGAACCTGCGAACCGATAAGGAATGGGACCTAAACCCACCGCCGTTGACCAAGCTGGGCGACCCCCGCGCAAACTGATGGCGTAGCCTATTGGATTTGAATGAAACGCTTCAAGCGTGTGCTTCAAATCCTGCAGAATGAACAATCTGAAACACAGTTGCCTCGGTTATTTCGGGCGACGTCGTCACAATCCCAGTTCCATCGGCATGAGAAACGATTGCTTTGATGATTCCTGGAGAAGATTCCAGTACACGGGTAAGTCTGCTGGAGCAACCGTCGCACGTCATTCCGACGATTGAGATGGAATGCACAGTTTGCGCCATGGACTTCGGACCGAGTAGTGTGCTTTGAACTCATTCACGAATGGGGTTCCACCAACGCAATACGAGTGAATTGGCGACAACGCTCACCGAAGAGAGTGACATTGCAGCAGCAGCGAAAGCCGGTGGCAACAGGACACCAGTGAACGGAAGGGTGATTCCCATTGCCAATGGAATTCCCACTGCGTTGTAGGCAAATGCCCATCTGAGGTTACCTCGTATTCGGCGCATGGTGCTTCTTCCAAGGTCCAACGAGGATACCGCATCAATCAAATCGTTTCTCAAGAGAACAAAATCGGCTGCGTCCATTGCGATGTCTGAACCGGCACCCATTGCGATTCCCACATTGGCTGCGGAAAGAGCTGCAGCATCGTTGATTCCATCTCCGACCATCGCTATATTCCGCCCTTGTTCTTGGAGTTCTCGAACGTAGGCTGCCTTTTGGTCCGGCTTCACTCCAGCGACGACATTCTCAATCCCGACTTCTTTCGCAACAGTTTCTGCCGCTTCTTTCCGGTCTCCGGTTAGCATGATGATCTCGTAGCCGGCTTGCTTTGCTTTACGAACTGCTCTTTCAGTGGATTCACGAACCCTGTCTCGAGCCTCGATCCATCCAAGCAACTTCAACCCCTGACTGACCAAGACAACAGTGACTCCCTTCGTGGCAGCCTGGCTTATCTGTTCGTGGACGTCCTCACTGATTTGCACGCCTACCTCTTCCATCAATTCGATGTTACCAATGGCGACCAGTGCCCCTTCGTTCTCCCCAACCATTCCCAAGCCGGGCAGCGTTTGAATTTCAGTCAGTTGTGGCCGTGTTGAGGTCACGTTCGACCATGAGGTGAGGATGGCGTCTGCGAGAGGATGCGTAGATTCGGCCTCAAGAGATGCAGCAATGGAGAGAATTTCTTTCACTTCACAATCAAGCAATTCAATGTGGCTCACACGAGGTTTTCCTGATGTTAGTGTTCCAGTTTTGTCAACAACCAACGTATCGACTTTGTAGGCTTGCTCAAGTGCTTCGATACCTTTGATGAGCAACCCATTTCGTGCACCTGCACCCGTGCCAGCAATCAATGCAGTTGGGGTGGCCAGGCCCAAAGCGCACGGGCAAGCGATAACGAGAGTGGATACCAAAACCATCACAGCTAATTCAGAATTAGAATTCATAGGATTGTACGATGCAGAATCGGGATACAGCAACCAAAACAACGCCGCAAGAATGGCCATGCCAACCACGACGGGAACAAATACCGATGCCACACGGTCGACTAAACGCTGTATTGGTGCCTTGCCCATCTGAGCTTCTTCGACAAGGTGAATGATTCTTGCAAGCAATGTATCTTTCGAGCGATGGGTGGTTCTGATGAGCACCGTGCCATCCAGAACAAGTGTACCTGCGGCGACCTCCTCGCCTTCCTTCCGGCGAACTGGGTATGGTTCACCGGTCATCATGGAAGTGTCTATGCTCACTTTACCTTGGTGCACTACGCCGTCCAGTGGTATTGTTTCACCGAGTAAAACTTTGATCAGTGACCCGACTGGAATTGAATCAACACGCTGCATATCGGTGTGACCCATGTCTTCATCGGTGACGAAGCGGGCTTGCTTCGGTTGTAAATTCATCAAGCCATGTACTGCATCGGTTGCTTTCAGTTTAGCACCAGCTTCCATCCAGTTTCCGAGCAATACAAATCCGATGATGAACACAACACCGTCAAAGAACACATGGTTCGAATTGGAGAACATAGATGGTGATGCGCTCAGAAGTGGCGAGAGGGTGACAAGACTTGACCAGAGGAAAGCCACACTGGTTCCAAGATGAATCAAGACATCCATATTGGCTGATCCGGTGCGTATCGCTTTCCATGCATTGGAATGAAATTGCCATCCCGCCCAGAAATAGACCGGTGCTGTGCCAATGAGTGCGAGCAACAAACGGGTATTTACGCCGTTGAACTCTCCAAAATCATTGGCAAACATGCTCAGATAAAGCGTTGGCAAAGCCATCAGTAGAGCAAGAACGACTTTCCGAGATTGTACGCGTAAATCCTTTTTCGCGTTTTCAATCATCATCGTTTTTTCACGCTGTTCGTTCGCACCGAAGCCACTGCGCTCAATGGCAGCAATCACGTTCTTCTTCGTTGATGCAATATCTGCTTGAGGCGTGATGTTAACGACCGCACGTTGCAACGGGAGATTGACCGAAACGGATTCTACATTTCCAGCACCAAGAGCGACCTTTTCAACCGATGAAACGCATGAAGCACAGGTCATTCCCGTGACCTCCAATACGAACGATTCTGTTGACATCTTCACACCTCAAGTTAACAACAGGATTGGTCTTCACAACTGGTGAGGTTCCATTCGCCTTCATCCATGGTGATGCATCCGCAACCGCAGGTACACATCCAGCCAATCTGATTCCAACCCTTGCCACCTTCTGCGCGAGTGTACAACCGCTTCATTTTGCAATTACAATTGCACATCTGTGCTTTGATGCGCGCCATGTGTTTGCGTTTAATGTAGTCAATATAAACGCTTGGCTTTGACTACAATACTACTGAGGGGCGAGGTCCAAAGAGCCAGCCCATACGTCCAAGCCTCGCAAACGGCACGGGAATTTTTGTCCCAATTGAACAACTGGGTTCTGTTCACCACGCGCATCCGGTTCAGCAGGTATGACGGCAAGCCCATGCTCATCAATGCTCATCTGAGTTTTGCCGCCAATTTGTCGCAAATGCATTCGACCGTGTATTGCTCCATCATCGGCGAGATCGAGGAATATCCAAGGTGTGCGTAAACCGGTGATTCGTGCAGGCCACGAGGTGTGTTCGAGGGGCGTTGATTCGGTGGAACTTTCTCCGCCTATTTTGCCACCGCGCAACAAATGCAGGTGATACGCATTTGCAACGAGTTCCCATTCCATTCGCTTTGCCGTGTGGCCTTGTTCGCTGCAGTGCTTCGCAATTTTGGCAGTCTCTTCAAGAGAATGAACCCACCGCTCGCCTCGCAAATGCGCCTTAAGTTGTCGATGCGCCATGAGGTCAGGATAGCGTCGTATTGGACTGGTGAAATGGACATACGCATCGAGGTTCAAGCCAAAATGCCCAAGATTTTCTTCGCTGTAGTTGGCGCGTTGCATAAGATGAAACAAACCTTGGTCCACGACTCTACGAATCGTTCCTTTGAGTTCTGACGCTTGCGCTTGTGCTTTGTCCAGAGCATCGAGAATGTCCTGCCTCGCTTCAGCATCCAGGACACTGGCGAGGTATTCAGGCGTGTCGTCTTCCGGCGCCACCTCACTTTCCATTCCTGATACATCGATTGAACCACCAGCCCATCCAGCGAGTAAGTCAGCTAATTCGCCTTCTTCAGACTGACCGTGCGTTCGATAACTCGGCAGTGGGAGCTCTATGTTCACCCCCAACGCAGCAAGTTTTGCATTCAGTTCTTCCACCTCGATGGCATCCGGTGGAGTGTGACATCTCCACGGCAGAGGAGCGCCAACTTTCCCGAGTAAATGGCCTACTGAGGCGTTGGTAGCCACCATGAACGACTCAATCATTTGCGTGGCGGCGTTCGGCCATTTGATTTCGACTCGAATGTTTTCTTCACCGTGTAATCGCGGCCGCAATTCCGCATTTTGGATGTTGAGTCTTACTTCTTTTTTCTGCCATGAATCTGCCAACTTGAACATCTCAGCAAATCGTGGATTATCCAGCGCATCTTCGTAGGCCATGTTTTCTGCCACTCGAATGACTGCTTCGTATGCTTTGCATTCGACAATGGAATCGTCTTTTCCGATTTCCATTGAAACGACCATAGCCAGACGGTCGACATCAGCTCGCAGTGAACACAAGTCATCTGCAAGCCGAGGCGGCAGCATTGGGAGAACGGTATGTGGGAGATAGACGGATGTTGCACGAGCACGAGCAGCGGCATCCAAACGAGTATCCGGTTCGACATAGTGGGCGACATCAGCAATAGCAACCCACAGGGTTCGGATACCGTCTTTTTCAACCAGGCAAACCGCATCGTCGAAATCCTTTGCATCGTGTGGATCGATGGTTACCAGTGGCAAGTGCCGTAGGTCAATTCTGTGATTTGAGAGTTCCCCTTCGCCATCGACTTCTGGCAGCCGCTCCGCAGACTCAATGAGTGCTTCATCGTAGGTACGTGGGAATGGGTTCCACCCTCCCTTGCGTTTGTTTTCGAGCCGCAAATCGAGCAGTGAACGTGCATTCAATCGGCCCGATTGAATCAGCAACAGCGCCATACTTGGCTCGGCATCACGGAACCGTAGACCTGAGCGTCTGTTGGCGATAAATCGGGCTTCTTTGACCAGATCGAACGAGCCCCAAGTGCGGACGACTGTGTCCGGGAGCAGGGAGAAGGCAGGCGGGTAATCCTGTCCTCCGAGATGTGCGAGCCAAACCTCTTCGAGAAGTGTATACCTCTCAATATCACTTTCACTCGTGTTTTCGGGAGCACTTGGCCCACTCAAGGCTGGGCGGCCGTGTAGGCCCGTCGCTCCTTTGGTGGCATGGACGGCGCTGAATGCTTGCCAGTCGAGCACGGCATCTTTGATGCGTTTGATTTCATCAGGGCTTCGAATTCGGACTTTCTTGTCTTCAACTTGAACGAAGTTTTCGCTTTTCGCTCTGGCATGCGCCATCGTTTCATCAATGGAACTGCGAAACACCCGTTCCGGCCGAGAATCACCAGCGTATTGCTTCTTCAAGTCTTCCTTCTCAATAAGGAATGTAGCAATTTCTTCACTGCTCCAAGTTTTATGCCACAACTCTTCCTGTTTGGAAAAATGACTTACTAAGCGCTTCCATAGCCGTTCTGTGTCCGATATTTGTGGACCTTTCTTGTTCTTTTTTGAACCACGGTTGTGTCGCTTTTTTCCTTGACCCATGAACTCACCTACAATCCAGAGTTCTTAAGATTCTCAAGAGCCTTAACCTGCTCTTCAGAGAGTTCATCGTAATCAGGCAGAACAAATTCGAGTTCCAAATCTCCACCGTCGTAGCCTGCACCGGCGATACGGAGCCGGTCTCCCACCATCGTTTCAGGCGTGACAGTAAGCATTATTTTCTTGTTAGAAGGCAATTGGACCTTCACTTTCCCACCGAGCATGAGTGTACTGAAGGGTGTTGGAACTTCCTGCACCAAGATGTTCTTGTCCCAAAAGCGTCCTTCGCCAAACTGGATTCGTATTGTGAGCATGACATCGCCAGCTACGCCCTCGGGGTGGTCATGGCCTTGACCTTTGAGCCGTGAGGTTGTACCGTGTTTCACTCCAGCTTTCACGCGTGTTCGAAGGGTTACGGATGCTGCTTCCATCGTACCTGCAGCGTTCGGCTTGAGCCGTTTGAATGTGAAAGGGAATTGGCCACCTTGCTCGGCTTGTTCTGCGGTCAGTTCGAGACTAACGCTGATGTCTGCGCCTTTGGGGCGCTGTTGCCGTTGTTGTGGTTGGCCCATTCCACCGAAGGGGTTTCCACCACGAGGCCGGCCACCTCCGCCAAACATTTGGCCGAGAATATCTTCCATTCCTCCGCCGCCACCGCCGAAGGGATTTCCGGCTCCGCCTCCGCCGAACATCGAGGACATACGTTGTTGTTGTTCGTACTCATTCCGATCTTTTGCCGTTGCAATTGACTCGTATGAGGACTGCACTTCTTTGAACTTGGCTTCCGCCGAGGCATCGCCAGGGTTCCGGTCGGGGTGGAACTGGCGCGCTTTTTTGCGAAACGCCCTTTTGATCTCAACATCGCTGGCATTTCGACCTACGCCCAAAACAGAATAGGGGTCTTGCTTCGCCATTGAGCCCGCTTCGACGCCACTCCCACATCAACCCTCGCAACACAATCGACGAAATTCTGAGTCGGAAAACTCCAACATTCGCGACGGAGTGGTTATAATCGAAGGGTAGGTGGCATTGAAAGCCCGAGGTTGTACCATGTCTGGTGAAACTGTAGAAAACCGCTCATTTGAAGAAAAAGTTCAGGACCGTCAAGACTGGATTGAGTCCCAATTCCGTCGTATTTCCCGCGGTTCATGGGCTCGTATCATTCGCATGGCCCGTAAGCCAACGCCACAAGAATTCAAGCAAACCTCAATCATTTGCGGTATTGGCCTGTTTGTTTTAGGCGCTATTGGTTTTGTTATGCTCGTCCTTATGGACAATTTCCTCCCTTGGATGTTCGAGGCATTGAACATCGGTAACTGAGTGAGAATAGGAGATGAATGAAATGAGTGAAGCATTTGTAGCATACGTTCGATTTGAAGAAAAACTCCTCTTGCTGCGACGCAGCAAGTCCGACGGCGACTTCCCAGCATTGTGGGATGGCGTTTGGGGAATCGGTGACACATCCGAAGAAGTTCTTACACGCGTCTCAGAATCAACTGGAATCCCAGTCGAATCCCTCCACTACCAAGGCTCCGGCCCTGAGCGTGGTGTTGACATGGGCCGCTCTCTTGTTGACGTCGTACCAGTGTTGGTTGTTTCCAGCACAGACGAAGTCACTCCTACAGGTCGCTACACTGAAGCAGAATGGATTGACCCAGGAACCCTTCAGAACTACAACTGTATTTTCTCAAACCTCGACATGGAGAACAACAACAAGTTGTTCGGAGAAATGTACGGCTCAGTCGGTTCGTTCCTTTACATCGTGAAGACGGCAATTGGCTCTGAGAAGCGAGTTGCTGACGAAATGTACAACCGCTTGCACGGCAGTGGTTCTCTCACTTCGCTGCTTCCAGACATTATGTCCATCCTCCACCCTACTGGAATGCGAGGATACTTGTTTATCGAATCAAGCGCACTTCACCACGTTGAGAAGTTGATTGGTCGCTCCGGTGGCCGAGACCCAGCAGCTCGCCGTGGATTGAACCAAACGCCACTCAAGAACGCAAAGACCGTTCTTCCTGGAGAAGCACCTCTCGCAGACATTCTACCGTACCTCGAACCAAAGGCAGTGACCTCTGGAATCGAAGTCGGATGCATCGTCGAAATCGTTACTGGTGCATTCAAGGGCGAGAAGGCTCGTGTCCTCAGTGTGGCGGAATCCAAGGAAGAAGTCAGCATGGAGTTGTACGAACAACCGATCCCAATGACCCTCAATATGCGTGGCGACCACGTTCGTGTCGTGGAGCGTGTCGAGTGATTTTATTGGGCCAATCGACTCAACCCTCTTCGCACAGCGCGATTATATAGGGGTGTTTTGTCGGCTGAATGCCCACATAGTGAGCAATGGAGTTGAAACAATGCCGAAACCTTGGACATCCGAACTCATCAAGAAGGCTCTTGGTGTTAAGAAGTGCAACGGCAGTCTTGATGCCGCGACCGAAGACCTCTCTCTTGAGAAAGCAATGGATGTTGCTCGTGACAAGAACGGTCAAGGTCACCTGACCGGAGCCGATCTTAAGGCACAAACCAAAGAAATCATTGGAACATGCGTTTCAATGCGTGTCAAGATTGACGGTCACTGGGCCAATGACGCCCTCGAGATCATTAGCAAAGGAGAATGGGACGAGCGGTTTAACTGAAACTCACGAGCCGTGGTAGAGGCGTCTTTGAGCGTCTCGCTGACCACAGAGGTGATTAAAAATGGAAGAAAAAATTAACCAGGCAATTAAGGGAGCACTCGAAAGTGCACCAAAGAGAAAGTTCGTCGAATCGTTGGATATCGCATTCACCATTCGAGATGTAGACTTGAAAAACCCAAACAACCGTATCAAGGAAGAAATTCGTCTTCCATCTGGTCGCGGTCGTGTACTCAAAATCGCAATGTTCGCTGCTGGAGAAGCTGCAACAAAGGCAAAGGCTGCTGGCATTCACGTCATTACGCCTCAAGAAATTGAAGACCTTGGCGGCAACAAAGGTAAGGCAAAGAAGATTGCAAACGCTTTCGACTTTTTCCTCTCCGAAGTCCCTCACATGGGATTGATTGGACGATACCTCGGTGTTGTCCTCGGTCCTCGCGGTAAGATGCCTCGTCCAGTCCCTCCAACACTTGACCCTGCAATCATCGCAGCAGGTCTCCAATCGACTGTCGTTGTCAAATCTGGTGACAAAATGACGTTCCAAATCTCCTTCGGTACTGCAAGCCAGTCTGAAGAAGAACTCTACGCAAACGCAATGGAAGTTTACAACCGTGTGATCTCCAAACTTGAGCGTGGAATCGGAAACATTCGTTCTCTTTACATCAAGACAACAATGGGTCCATCTCAAATGGTCGAGGTGATTAATTGATTCCAAAGGTTGTTTCGTGGAAGAAAGACACCGTCAAAGATTTGGTGGACTTGCTGAAGAGTGGAGACACCATCGCAGTCATCGACGTTCACGGCGTTCCTGCCGGTGCAATGCTCGGTATGCGCGCTACACTCCGAACCGACATGAAGATTCAAGTCGCAAAGAAGCGATTGATGACCATTGCTTGGGAACGAGCTGGATACGACGACTCGAGTTTGAACGAATTGTTCGAAGGAGCAGTCCAACCAGCACTGGTTTCATCTGCAAACCTCAACTCATTCGAACTCTTTACCGAACTTAAGAAGACAGAAGCAGGCCGTGCCGCAAAAGAAGGCGATGTCGCACCTCACCAAATTGTTGTTGAGAAGATGGACACCGGAATGCCTCCAGGTCCAATAGTTGGTGACTTGAACTCCGTGGGTATCCCTGCTAAGATCATGGGTGGCTCAGTTCAAATCCAAAAGCGAACAGTTGTTCTTGAAGAAGGCGATGTTTTCGAAGGTGACATGGGTATGATGCTCTCGAAGATTGGAATTAACCCAATCGTTACAGGTCTACGTTTGTGCGGTACGCTCGAAGGTGGAACGCTCTTCGCTCCAAGTACGCTTGACATCGATTACGAGCAATTCGAAACTGATCTCATCAGTTACGCTGCTGGTGCATTCAACCTTGCGTGCAACATCACATGGTTCTCAAGTCAAACCATGCCTACAATTCTTGCAAAGGCCAGCCGAGAGGCAATGGCCGTTGCATTGGAAGCTGCAATCGCAACTGCAGACACCATGCCACATCTCGTTGGACGAGCACACAACGGCGCTCTCGCCGTTGCTGGACAGCTTGACAGCGACGCACTCGATGAAGAACTGACCACTATGTTGGGCGCAGCAGCATCCGCTGCCGCATCCGCTGCCGCCAGTTCATCAGACAGCACTTCTGAGGTACCAACTGAAGCCGAAGAAGAGGAAGAAGAGGAAGAAGAGGAAAGCTTCGGCGGACTCGGAGATCTATTCGGTTGACCACAAATGAGGTGAAATAATATGGAATACGTATACGCTGCTATGCTACTGCACGCTGCTGAAAAAGACATTGATGAAAAGACCGTGAGCGCCATTTTGAAGGCTGCTGGTGTGAAAGCTGACGACTCCCGTGTGAAGGCACTTGTTGCTTCTCTCGCTGGCGTTGACATCGCTGACGCAATGGCCCAAGCTGTCGCCGCTCCTGCTGCTGCAGCACCTGCTGCGGCTGGTTCATCTGACGCCCCTGCCCCTGTTGAAGAGGAAGAGGAAGAAGAAGAAGAAGCTGGCTTCGACGGTCTTGGATCCCTTTTCGGTTGAAACAGGTATCGAGCGCCGCCGAGCGCACTTGGTACGCGACATGCTCGCGTCCAGTGAAGCACGGTAGTCCCACTCGGTCCTACCCGCGGAATACCTCGCCTGAAAGGGCGGGACTGTGGGAACACCGTGCATACAAGCGAATCAAACTTCGAGTTTGATCTGAAACATTCACAACGGCCGCAAGGCTGCAAAACCATTACCGCTCCATCGGAGTGTTGATGCTGACCTGTTGGTTGGAACATCCATGGTGCGACGTGCAACTCAAGATTTCGAAGTCAGTGTCTCACCTGTTCAATCAATCAAGGTGTTTCGACTACTGGCTGAGGAAGCCGGCTGGTCCATGGAACGGCACGAAGGCTCGAGGATGGTCGACCGATTCGCCATCATTATGCCAATGACGCAAACAACGCGTACACTTGGATTACGAATTCTCGACGGTCCTCTTCGGGGTCTTGAAGTCACCAGCTGGGCTGAAACTCGTGGCTCATCCGGAGCACTCAACATGATTTCTTGGGTATTGCCAGGAGGGCTTGAAGTCCCTCTTACACAAGTACTCCTCCAACATTGGGTTTCTCGTCTTCCCCGATGCCCTTGGCGTTGGAGTTTTGGTGAGCGTTCTAAGATTGGCTTCCTGCTTCCAGTATGGAAAAAATCCCGAAAGAACTTTGCGAAGTTGGGCTTCTCTGTTGGAAAGAACGATTGGCCAAACATTCCTGAAAAACCGTGGATGGACTCCGAATCAGAGTGAAATGAGGCACTGTTTTCCAACCGAGCATCCAATTTGGCCCTGTCAATGGACCGAAAGTCATAGAGGTTGATGCTTCATGGGTTGGGTTGAGGGCGAACCAAATGATAACCTTGGATGACTTGAAAACCAATCGAGACACTCAAATTACCGTTGGCTGCATTGCCTTCTTCCTCATTGCGTTCCCACTGTACTTTTCTTTCGCTGCCGGTGGTGTTTCCAGTATGGCAGGCGGACGGGGAGTCGGCGATTACCAAATCAACGGCAACCTCACGTACGTTCAATTGACCGACGGTATCGAATACATTGCAGACGGCGACACCTACATGATTGACGATCTTCACACTGATTCCATTGATGACGCTGAGGATTTGAACATCGTTGGTGTCCGAGTCGTGATGTCGTACGGTGAAGACGAACAATCTCGTGGGCCACCATGTTTGTCACAAACTGCTCCAGACACCATATCGGGTACGGCCATGCATGCGGGATTCAACGGTACGGCAGATGG
>JAQXFL010000153.1 GCA_029250345.1 Candidatus Poseidoniaceae archaeon | reverse complement strand
TTCTGTAGAATGCTCATGGAATCGCCCGCTCTACTGGTTGCAAAAGCATCCTCTGACACTCTTTCAGCCATACCTCTCGATACGAATGGAGTCCCCAGTCGAACAAGTCTTGACCCATGGCCGGCAGAAAGGTTGCTCAGTTTACCAAGCAATATGCTGCCTACGACCATGGAGGAGTTGCGAGATTGGGCTATAGAGCGATTGACAGCGCACCTTCAACCTGCACTAAACTCAATGCGGGAGGAATGGCAAAAGAACGAACGTAAAGCAGGTGATTGGGATTCGGTTAACCCCGACTATTGTCTCAAGATGTGCGTTAATGGACTCGATATGCACCTCAAAGAAGTCCAGAGGTGTATGGATGCGAACGGCGGCCCATTGCTGAAGGAATGGCGACGAGGACAACGTCCTGAATGGCCAGCGCCTGATGCACGGCGTTATTCTCTCTCAAACGACCATCCTCTTGCCGTCGAAGGGGTTGTGACCTTGATTGAGGCATGGGAGATTTCTCGACCTTGGTTTGTCGATCCGAATGCAGGTAAGTTTGCAATGAATGCAGTTCATCCCGAGCACTGGTTTCAAGGTGAATACGACCTCGTGTACCGATGGGATGGGAAAATTACCATTGTAGATTTGAAAGCGAGTATCGGGCGGGGTGATCGTTCGGGCAATTATGTAGAACAGTTACGAATGTATGCCATGCTGTGGTGGGTAACTCATGGAAAAAAGGAGCAAGTCGATGGATTGGAGATTTGGTACCTCGGAGCGGACGCAATCAAAACCATACCATGCCCTGATGTTGATCAAATGTCAAAAATGGAAGCGGAGTTGGAACAGCTTTGGCAACAACTTCGTCAAACCACACCTTCGCTCGATGAATGCCCTCCAAAGCCCGCCCCAGTTCGTGGTTTCAAAGCAGGTGGAATTCCTACCGAAGCCCCTGATGAAGTACGTTGTGACCGTTGCGATTGGTTAGAGGTTTGCCCCGGTGGCAAGGGGGACGATGAATTGCCAGAAGGGGGAACCATTCAGTTGCCTGGAACATCAACTCCAATCGACCTTGCAGCCATAGGGATTCTCGATCCTCGAATGACTCTTGTTGGAGAAGTGTTCAGCGTAATGGGAATGAAAGAGGCTCGTCGCCCTCAAGTTACTGTATCTCAAGGAAGCAAGTTCGCTAAAGTTGTCTTTTTAGTCGATGCACATGAAGACGGCAGATCCTCTTGGCCATCTGAGCTTGTCAAGGGCGACGTTGTTCGTTTAGAGAACGTCATTCCTACAGTGAATTGGAAAGGCGAAATCGAATTGAAAATCGATCCGCATGCCTGTATGGTTCATGCTTCACCTGATGAAAAAGCATCCGACCTCATGGAATTTAGGGCCCGATGGAACATCACTGGTAAACTGGTCTACAAATTTGAAAAGCGTGGTGTTGGGCGTAATGGAAAAGAATGGCATCGAAAAGGTTTGATGCTACTCGATGCCACAGGTGCGATGAAAGTTGAAGGATGGGCCAACGATTGGGGTCCTCAGTACGACTTGGCTGAAGTTGGTGACACTGTAGTCGTGGCCAACATCGGGATTGATGCTTGGGCAGTGGAAGTGCGCGGAAACGTCACACGAAATTCCAAAATCCATATCACAAGACGTGTCGAAAGAGATTAACCACCTGACGACACCGTTGTAACAAGTAGTTTCACGGACTGAGAGAGAACGGTAGCGTGTGGCAGAATTGTGCTTTCAAAACTCACGAGTACCGTGGAGGGTAATATTCCGGCTTGAACCAACACTTGGCGGACAGTCTCCGGAGATTCAACGACCAGTTTGATGTCATGGTCTCGACCTTGCAGGTGAATCTCCATGAGACCATGAGGTAACATCATGCTTATGACGGTGGCGCTAGAGCGAGCATCACGGCCGAGATCGCATAGCCCGGTATTGCGGTGGATTCGAAATCCACTGTCCCTGTGACACGGGAGTTCAAATCTCTCTCTCGGCGCCTCTCTTCAGTCCAAGGTTTTTTTATCGATTGGTTTTATCAGCCAACGATTGACATGGAGCCAACACCCGGGTCTGGCCCAAATGTGAAGGACAGTGTTGTCTCTGGAGATTTGCATACCGGGAATGTGATTCATAATCACTATCACATCTCTCAACCACCGACTTCAGTTCCTCAACCACCGCCCGTCCCTCAGCGGCCTCCCGTCCCTCAGCGGCCGCCCGTCCCTCCTCGGTCTACAAATCCGAGCCAACCTCCTCATCAGCAGCAACAGCAGCACAACCAACAACAGTACCAACAACAGCCTCAGGCTGGCCCCCAAACTCCCTTCACGAACTTTTACCAACAACACGGTTCACGGTATCTCCAAAACCCTTCACAGAAGGATGTTCTGGTAACGTACTTGTTGTGGTTTTTCCTCGGCCCATTGGGAGGTCACAGGTTTTACCTCAATCAAATCGGGATGGGTGTTTTCTACTTCTTGACGTTCGGTGGATGTGGGCTGCTGTGGCTTATCGATATCGCCCTTATTCCGGATCTGGTCAACCGAGCGAACAGAATATATGTTCGAAATTGACCTTCACATGTAGAAGGCATCTGGTGACTCAGTCAAGTCGCTAACCATGTCAGGTGCATTCCCTGGCGCAAGTGCTGCCAACTTGTCAGTGAGCTTTGATTGTACATCACTCGGCAAAGCAATGCCGAGGTCAAACCATCTGTCCAGTGATTCAAGTAGTCTCTGAGATGCAAAAGCGTCTCCGCTTGAACCTACTGTTGTTGCGATGGCACACGCTGAATGAATATTGTACAATGGGCCAATAGATGCAATCAATGCTGCAAGGCCGATTGCCCCAGATTTGGGTTCATCTCTTCGTACATCGGCTCCAAGGGACTCTAACTCAATTCGATGAGATGCGTTTGAAGCAACCACAAAGGTTTCCTTGCGTGTTGGAGAATCCATGAGCCCTGCAAGTACATACAAGGCGGTTACTCCTTGCGATTCAAGCCACTCAAGAACCTCGTGAGCCATCGAACCTTGGTGTTCTGGCTCTAAGGGTTGTGATGTGCCGGTGAGTGTCAACACACGCTTTCCAGTAACTGACTCTATAGAGGACAATGTCAGGTGAGGTGGCGTAAGCAGTCCTTCTTCATCAAGCGTTGCCAACGGAGGAAGTGAGGTGTGGTGGAGACGAGCGATTTCCTGCTGGATGTGACACGAGTTGATGCCCTCAATTGCTACTTTCCCGACGTTGCCGACACCAGGAAGCGCGAAAAGGAGAATCTCGTGTTCACCTATGTGGTCTTTGGAACTCCGCCATTCGATATGTAATCCCATATACTGCGTATCGTCTTCCGCCGCGCTATAATGTTTGACATCAAACACCGGCAAAAAAGGCCAATTGCGAGGTGTTTCTAAAACGGCATCATTCTTCTTCAGAAGCAAGATGAGATTCTTTCATTTCGTCGAGTGACGGTAGAGTTGCGAGATTTGCAGCCCATTCAGGTGATTCAACATTGTACATTTTTCTACGAATCGATGCTCTGTGGTCTTCAGGAGACCATTTCAAGGGTGCTGCAGCTTGTGCCTTCGAACCACAAGAAGGACATGTGGTTGCCAAAGTCCATGCTTCACATTCGAGACATTGTTGCAACAGTTGTCGTGCCATGGTATCACCTGCATCGACATTGTTTATGACTCAAGCGCTTCATTCACGCAAAGCAGTGGCTTCTCCACCTGCTGCGATGACATGATCCAGTGTTGCTTTCGTTGCATTTTCCCAGATGCTTTCGGCTGTCTTGAAGTCAGGAGCCTTAAGTTCAATTCTGTATTCAGGTGCGCCGTTGTAGTGGCACGAAACTTCGATTTCTTCTTCTGTAGAGGAAAGTGATTCTGCGGCAAGTAGGGCCTTTTGGATGACTTCAACACCATTGATGTCGTTAATACTCAGCGTGAGAATACCTCGAATTTCAACGAAGGCGGGGATGATGTTCTCAATGGCCATTTCAATGAAGAGTTTCAACCAATCGCCTTCAAATCCAGCATCGGTAAGAGCGCCTTCATTCATTGCGGCTTCTTCGAAGGCTGTATACAGGCCGCCAAAGGCATCTGTGAGTTCTTCACCAGACGATTTGATTTCGGCCTCATCCCATCCGACTTTTTCACCAAGTACTTTGAGAAGTTGGTGAGCTCTTTGCTCGTTCTTCCATTCTTGGAGTCGCTCACGGCGTCGTTCTTCAGAGACCGATTTGAGTGAGAGTTCGAGAGAAGTTCCATCTTTACGGGTTCTCATTACTTTGCAAATGAGGCGTTGGCCTTCGCGTACAAAGACTCGAATGTTTTTGACCCAACCGCTCGCAATTTCGCCGATAAAAATGAATCCTTCAACACCTTCAAACTCATCAAGTTTGACGTAACAGCCGTTTTGCTTGACGGTTGTCACTGTAACGACAACAAGTTCGCCTTCATTTGGCGTATTTGTGATTTCGGACATGGAGGCTCAGCCTCCTCATTCAAGTGCTTCAACAACAGTGCAGCCAACCAAGTCAGCTTTGCCACCAGAGGGGCTGGTCAGAGTTGCTCCACAAACTCCACATGAAATGACGGAGGTTGCACGAGAATAAATTGTGGTTTCGTTACCGCAATCTTTGCAGGATACTTTAAGGAAATTTTGTGCCATGTCGTTCAACTCACTTGTCAATTAGTTCGAATTTCTTAGCACGCTGGCACGGCGCATAGTGGGCCTTGCCAGTTTCTGTGCATCGGTAGAGAATGTTAACTCGCTTGGTTGGCTTTTCACGGCCGTCAGGCTTAGGACGTGGGAAACCACGGTAACCAGCCATAACGCGACGGAAACGGCGCTGACCCCATCGGAGTTCAGAAGCTCGCTTCTTCTTGACACGCTCGATGGTGTGCATGGTATGCTTACCAGCCGATGGGCTGTAACGCTTGACTTGTCGTGGCATTTTCACCATATGAGCACCTTGAGCATTCGGCCCACAAGAGTCGGGTATTTAGGAGTGCCGCATTCGCTGGTAAGTAAAAATCGGGCGACTGAGGTGAAAAGAAGGGGATAGATAATGAACATTCATACAGTGAGAGGTGTCATGGACGAGATGCTACAGGCCCTTCTGTTGTTTTGGCTTCCCGTCTCTGTAGTGCCTTTTGGGGTATGGATTTTCCTTTCTTCCTCCAACGATCAACGTAAGACATTTGGACGCTTTTTGGCTTTTGTCGGCATCGTAATGATATGCATAAGTCCGTGGACAGTACCTTCGTCCCCTTCCACCGCCGCAGGGCATTTACTTGGAGCCATCATTGGTCCGGCTGTGTTAATTTTACTTGGTATTTACCTGGTCTCATTTTCTGGCCATGTCCCCGTTGGCCGCTTGCCTCGAAGCGACAGAAAGCTTGGCATGATTCTCTCGTTTGTCGGTTTTGCGTGGTTCGCAGGTATGCACTGGTGGATTCTCACCCCTCAAATCGCCAGCGGAAAAGTGAATGATTATTGGTTTGTATTTTGGCCGACCTTCCTTCTCCTCACGTCGTGCTTGTCGTCATGTGCCGCTATCGCGTCACTCACCATTGGAGACAACAGAAAAACTGAATCAAACTACATGTTTATGCTTTCAGGTTTAGGATTTCTCATAATTTTTCTAGGCTTGAATGTTGATGGCCCGCTCATCACGACGGATGATTTTAGGGAACATTTGTGGTTGTCCGTGGCAGATTTGGCCGGCATAGCGGTAGGAGGTCTACTCTCGGTCATGGTCTTTGCATTGGTCATTTTTGTGTACGAGAAAACACTTCCGTTACCTGCGACAATTGAAGCACCACAGGCAGCCGAATTGGAACAGGTTGCAAACGTCATCGCATCTCATATTGGAGGCGGTGTTGAATGAGTGGTTCACGGCTTGCAGTCACGTGGCGAATGATGGTCTTGGCATTCGTACTGCCACTTCTGCTCATACTTGCCGTAGAGATCACTCTTTCGTCTGGGATAGAAGGTTTCGACGGTGATGAGGCTTTTACCCGGTTTGCAAACGCCACACTTACATCGTACACTTTGCTTTCATTGCTTCTTCTGGGGAATCTCTTCTTCTACGGCGAATCACGAAACCGACCGATGGCACCATTGGTGGGAATGTTTTGTGCTTCACTGCTGGGTGTTGGAGCAACTTTCTTCTTCATCAATCAAGGTCCGATGTTGCTTGAAGACAATGGTTCTGCTCAGGCTCAAGTGTTCTACAACATTGTCCACATGCTGGTTTCGGCAGGTGCTGTTGCATTTGCAGTCTGCGTCTCACTTGGCTCAATGTTTTCTGCCATTACGTCTCAAAAGCGTCGAATAAATTTCACATCTGAAGAAGAGTGACGGCGCATTGAACGGGGTTTCCTCCGCCGTCGATTTCATAAGGGGGAGGTTGGTGGAGCGATTATACGGTGATTCTATGTCGAAAGGTACTCCATCCATGGGTAAGCGTCAGAAGACAACTCACATTCGCTGCCGCCGCTGCGGACGCAATGCATATCACAAGCAAAAGTCAGTCTGTGCTTCTTGCGGATATGGCGAGACTGCTCGCATGCGCAAGTTCAATTGGTCGAAGAAGGCACACCGCCCTAAGGCTTGAAGCTGGAGATGACTTGAGCCGGAATGGCTACAAAGCGTCAAGCATTCGATAGGGTTGAGGCAATACAATGTGTGGCATCATTGGAATCGTTGGACGTGAAAATGTCCATGTCAACCAACTGATCTATGACGGACTCACCGTTCTTCAGCACCGTGGACAAGATGCTGCTGGAATTATGACTGACTTTAACGGTCAGTTCAGGTTGCGAAAATCCAACGGCCTCGTGTCCGATATTTTCTATACGCGCCACATGCGCAGACTCCAAGGCCATGTAGGAATCGGGCATGTGCGCTATCCTACAGCAGGTTCATCTTCTCGCTCCGAGGCTCAACCTTTCTATGTCAATTCACCTTACGGTCTAGGCCTTGCCCACAACGGCAATCTCACGAATGCGCATGAACTTCAGGTTCAATTGACGGATAAACATCATCGACACATGAACACAAGCAGCGATTCAGAACTACTGCTCAACATGCTGGCAGTGGAATTGGACTCGAATGGTTCCAGCCTTTCAATCGAAGGAGCTCCACATTTGGATGTTGAAACCGTATTTGGTGCAGTAAAGAATGTTCACCGTCGAGTTGAGGGGAGTTATGCTTGTGTTTCCATCATCTCCGGTTACGGTCTTCTTGCTTTCCGAGACCCATATGGGATACGCCCGTTGATTTTTGGCTCACGTGAAGTGGATGGCCGCTCCGAATGGATTGTTGCCAGTGAATCGGTTGCCATTACTGCACTCGGGTTTGATATTGTTCGAGATGTTCAACCCGGTGAAGCAATTTTTATTTCTAATTCGGGACACCTGTTCCACCGCCAATGCGCAGAAAAAGTTGAACCGTCACCTTGTATCTTCGAGCATGTCTATTTTGCACGTCCGGATTCAGTTATTGACGGAATTTCAGTCTACCACGCTCGGCTTAACCAAGGTGATGTCCTCGCAAAGCGCATTCTTGAGCAATGGCCGGATCATGATATCGATGCTGTTATTCCAGTTCCTGATTCTGGGCGTATTGCTGCATTGCAAATGGCCAAAGCTCTTGATGTCCCATACAGAGAAGGTTTTGTCAAGAATCGATATGTTGGTCGAACATTTATCATGCCGGGGCAAGCGCTTCGAGAAAAGTCAGTTCGCAGAAAATTGAACGCCATCGAACACGAGTTTTCTGGAAAGAACATCCTCTTAGTTGACGACTCCATTGTCCGAGGCACAACAAGTGCACAGATTATCGAGATGGCTCGAGATGTTGGTGCTTCCAAAGTCTATTTTGCCTCTGCCGCACCTCCAGTTCGATATCCTAATGTGTACGGCATTGACATGCCTGCAATCAATGAATTCATCGCAAATGGCAAGTCCATTGATGAGATTAACAGCATCATTGGAAGCGATCGCTTGTTCTACCAATCACTTGAAGATCTTATCGAGGCGACATCCATCGGCGAACATCCACCTTCACGGTTCGATACGAGTTGTTTCAACGGTGAATACGTCACTGGCGGGATTGATGAAGCGTATCTTGACGCACTTTATGCATCTCGTAACGACACTGCAAAAGTCGAGTCCAGTGAGGATGACGAAATCGTAGATATGCACAACGATACAGAAGATTGAGGCCTGTGCATGGCCCAACAATCATGGATTTTGCGTTTTGGCGAACTCGGTTTGAAATCGAAAGTCGTTCGTCGTTCGTTTCAGAGAGCATTGCGGAAAAATTTGGTACAACTCTCTAAGGACGCTTCAGTCCCCATTCTTCGTTCACGTCTGAGAGATTTCGATGTTGTCTATTCTGAGGCATCAACTGAAGCGGTTGAGGATTTAATGTGCCATGGTCTAGGAATCGTGGCCATGGACCGAATTGTAGAAATTTCTGAAGACCCAGACCCACACCTCGTAGCGCACCTCGTATTGGAACGCCATTTGCGGGTAGGTGAGGCACGAACCTTCGGTGTCCGAATCAAACGTTTGGGTGAGAGGGGGGAATGGGATTCTCAATCGTATGCTCGAGCACTTGGTTCAAAACTCATAGAAATGGACCCGGCTCTTACTGTGGATCTTTCAAATCCAGATTGGTGGGTGAAGATTATTCTTGAACCAGGTAAAGTATCATTCATTGAGAAGAGAACACTTGGCCCTGGTGGTCTTCCAACCGGTGTTCAAGGTGACGTACTTGCACAACTTCGAACACGCGATGATGTTCTCAGCTGTTTTTTGATTATGCGTCGAGGTTCACGTATTATTCCCGTTCTTGATTCACAACAATCTCATGTGGAGGTGTTGAAGAAATGGGATCCTTTTATCGGCGTTCGAAGCCGAACGAAAGACGACAAAAACCGAACCTTCCAACGGCCGGCTTGGGGCGTTGTTGGTTTGAGTATTGAGGAAGCAGAACCGTTCATCGAACGAAGGGAAGAAGCCATCAAAACTACGCCACTGTGTACGCTTAACCCCTTGTGTGGGTGGACAGAGAAAGAAAAACAGGGGCTGTGGCTGCATTTAGAATCTCCGAGCCTTCATCGCCCTCACCCTGATACGACAACATGGTTTCAGTAAACGCCCATCCAAGGGATGGGATTAATTGAGTCCGCTTCTTCATCGAATCATGTTGAGGACTCGACAGGTCAGTGTAGCGTTTCAACCGGAGTCGAAAGTCACCGCACTCGTGCTTTCATTGAACGGTGAAATTGCTGCATGGGCTGAAGGCGACGGTCAGGTTTTCATCGCCAGATCTGAGCACTCGAAGTTTACCGTGACCGGTTCTTGGAAGGCCTCTTCAATGGTTCGAGGTATGGTTCTTCGCGGTAATTCACTTTACGTGTTGGATGATGCTCACGGCCTTTCATGCCTCGATATCAGCGGGAATGTCGGATGGCAATTTGAAATTGGCGCAGGCGGTTTTGACTTGCAAAAAACCCCTACTGGGTTGGCAATAGTCGACGGTTTAGGCCGTCTCTTTTTGCTCCGGTATGATGGTACTGAGGTGACTTTGTCAAATACCTATCAAGATATTTTGCACATGCAAGTAGTCGGTGATTACCTTATTTTAGCACATGAAAATGGCAGTGTTCAAGCACTTGTGAACGGGTCTTTGGCATGGAGTAGGCCTGCACGTGGCGAGAAAGGTGAATCGATCACTTGCATCGGGAGCGACTCAAACAACAACCTCGTTATCGGAAGAGAAGGTTATGCCTTGGTTGCTGGTGATGAAGAAGTTCTCGAGATTGAAGTTTGGGATATAGTACACCAAAAATTGCAACACCGCTTCGATGTTAAGAGCCGTCTTCTTCGAGCAATTCCGAGTGAGAATGGATTGCTGTGTGGTTTTGACGATGGGAAAGTCGTACATTCTACGACGGATTTATTGCAACTTGTTCATGACACACGGATGGAGTGCAAGTACCCAATTCGAAACCTCGCTTTTTGTAACGGCAATATCATTGCTACAGCATGGTTCTATGTCTTCGGTAGAGAAGCAGACGGTACTGAGTGGAAACTTGAGCATCAAGGTATGCCGAATCATCTCGCTTTGAGTATCGATGGTTCCATCTGTTTATTTGCAGGTGAAGACCAAAACGATTGGACTGAAGAAGAGCCGATCGGGCACTTTTCACTTTTGGATCCGTTGGTGGAAACCGACGCATCTGAACTCACTCTGTGGTTCGAGAAAGCGGAGGATGCTGAGCCATTATCTGCTGAAGAAATCTATAGAGAGGACGATGCGATGAATGAGTTCTTTACGCCAGACGAACTCGCATCCATTCAAAACACATCCGCTCCGAGCGATGGCCTCGATGCATTGCAAGCTGCACTTGGTGATGTGCATGGTGATACCACACAGGTAACTGCGGACGGTGCTCTGGATATCGACACTGAACAATTGCTCTCCCAACTGGACGATGCCATCACGAATATGGCACTCCTGCCGGAAGATGGGTTACTGGATGAATTGAATACTGGTATCAGCGAAGTACTTGTCCCCAAGGCAGTTACGGGAGATGATCAACAGCATGTTGCCGATGCAGATGGCAACGCAATAATCACGCTTGACGGCACGTACTCTTATGACCCTCAGAAGCGAATCCAGACATGGTCTTGGATTGACTCGACTGGAAAGGAAATCGCCTCTTCAAGCAGAGTCAAAGTTCGTCTGAGTCGAGGTAATTACAGATTTGAGTTACGAGTATGTGACAGCGATGGCCAATGGTCCAGTGATTCGCTTCAAGTGTCCATTGAATAGGGCTTAGTCTCTTGAAGGAGAAATGGTTCGACTGGCCATGGCCGTTCGAGAACCATGGGTTGAGTATTTTTTTGTGGGCATTCTCCAAATGCGTTGTTCAGTCGTTACAGACACTGCAACAGGAGACACTGTGATCATCGATGGGGGTGCTGAACCGCAACGAATCATCGACTGGATTGATTCCTTTTCAGGTAAAGGTCCAGATTGGTCCAACGGTCCTCGCTCCACCGAAGAAATGCAACAATCACAGGTTCCTGAACGAAACGTTGTGGCACTCCTCAATACACATGCACATTTTGACCACAGTGGGCATATTCCTGATTTGAAAAAGGCCTATGAAGTAGATTGGCACCTTCATCCTGATGATACCTTTCTGCAGACTTTAGCTCAACGTTCAGCGCTTCGATATGGGTTTGAGGTTCCATTTCCGGCCGTTGCAGATTTGGCATTGAAGGCCGGTGAAAAAGTTAATGTTGGCTCACTTGAATTCGATGTCCACCATACGCCGGGTCACACTCTCGGTGGCTGTTGCCTTCGTCTCCTCGTTGAAGAAGGGCCTGATCACTTGTTCGTTGGTGACACTTTGTTTGCTGGTTCAGTTGGAAGGACGGATCTGCCAGACACTGGTGGAGATTTCGAAGTTCTTGCGCATTCGATTCATACCCAACTTTGGCCGCTTGCACCTGATACCATAGTTTATCCCGGGCACGGCCCATTGACAACAATTGGTCATGAAAAAGAGACGAATCCGTTTGTTGGAGACGGAGCAGGCTCAGGCGTGTACACGATTGGAAAATATTCCTAATCAAGCCATCATTGACGATAATGTCGATTGAAGCACAGGCAGTGCTTCTTCCCAAGTTGCAACAATGCCATAGTCGGCATGTTGGAAAATCGGTGCGTCTGCATCTTTGTTGATGGCGACGATGTACTTTGAGGAACGCATTCCAGCAAGGTGCTGAATCGCGCCGGAGATGCCGACTGCTATGTACAGGTTCGGATTGACGGTCTTACCAGTTTGTCCGACTTGCATGGAGTGAGGAATCGACTCCCATGTGTCGACCGCCGCACGGGACGCACCTACAGCAGCGCCGAGGGTGTCTGCAATTGATTCAAGGTGGACGAAGTTGTCAGGAGAGCCCATTCCTCGGCCACCCGAAATGATGATGTTTGCTTCAGCAACATCCAGTCGACTCGAAGCGCGTGCCATGAACTCTTGGACTGCTGTTGCCATGTCTCCAGTTGTGTCGACAACCGAGATTTCGGTAGAGCCACCGCTTGGGGCTGCGTCAAACACATTTGGACGCACGGTTAAGACAGCATCTCCGCTAAGAGCTACGGTTTGCATTGCTTTGCCAGAATAAATAGGAGATGTGAGGTTGTGGCCGTCGATTTTAACGACATCTTGTACGACCGAAATACCTCTGCGAGCTGCGATTCGGGCAGCGAGGTCTTTTGATTGAGGTGAAGCAGATGCAACGATGACTCCCGAAGGTGCTACGGCATCGATTGCAGCAGCCCATCCAGCAGCGTCATAGTTCGCAAAGACATCTGATTTAGCGGCAATAATTCGAGATGCGCCAGACATTTCAGATGCGCCATCTGCTGTTCCAGCGTCGGTGCAAGGCACGATCACAACGGGTTGTGAGCCGAGTGCTTGTGCAGCGGTGATCAATTCAGCAGTTGTGGAATGAACTGCTCCTTTTACGATTTCAGCGATTACTATAGTTTCAGACATTTTATTCACCTCAGATTACATTTGCTTCATCTCGAAGCAGTTGTGCTACTTCTGCAGCAGCAGCGCCACCCTCATACGACTTGCCTGCAGGTTTTGCAGGAGGCATACTGTGTGAGACAACGGATACAGTCGATGCAGGCGCATCAACAGTTTGAACATCGACTTTTGCTCGCTTTGCTTGCATAATTCCCTTCACGTTCGGCTTTCGAACCTTCATGTCACCCTTGTCGCAGGAGACGACTGCGGGCAGTGGGACATTGTATCGTGCGTTTCCTCCAGCTGATGGAGTGATGACTGAGAGTTGTTCTCCGAACGAGACGCTGATGCTGTTGGATACAGATGCCCAGCCAAGGCGTTCAGCCAGCCCTGGGCCGGTAGAACCAGCGCCAGTGTCAGCAGCGGATTTACCGCAATAGACCACATTTGCGTTCATGCTCTTCACGACTGAAGCGAGCACGGTTTGAAGGGCGTTTGAGTCGAGTGATTCTGAGCTATCGATGCGGACGATGTGGTCGACACCAATCGCTTTTGCATCTTTGAGAACTTTGTCAGCGCCAGCATCGCCGACGGTGATTGCAGTGACTTCTCCACCGTTTGCTTCACGGTGTTGAAGCGCGGTTTCGACAGCGAATTCGTCGTATGGACTCATGACTTTCTTGACTGCAGAAAGGTCGACGCGGTCTCCGGAGAGGACAATTCGAGCATTTGTGTCGGGCACTTGTTTGACGAGGACGATGATGTTGGACATAGCATTCAGACTCCTTGGATGATTTCTCGACTCCAAAGAGATTCTTGAACGTTTGCACCTTTTCCGGTGGGTCTAAGACGCAGCACTCCGGTTTTATTCCGATAATATTCAAAGCCGAACTTGTTCGCTTCTCAATGCAGGCAAAATGTTTCTTAACCGTCGTAGTTCCCGTGAAGAATCCATGAAGCGAAGATTCCCAACAGAGCCCAGCGAAGACGAACAAAAGACTCTTGCCTCGTGGAGGTTGTTGTTTGAAAGTCCGAAATATGTTGCTGACCTCAACGCATCACCCGGTAAGGATGAGCCAGTGTTCGGGTTTGAGATTGAATGGGATGACCTTGAACAGTTCGGAGAATTACAGCTGGAACTTACCGAGAGTATGGAGCACACTTTGGCATGCGGAAACCAAGTGCTGAAGGAGCAATACTCCGACCGTGTCATGTCGACTCGGCCAGTCATTCGCATCGTTAATCTCCCTTCAAGCCGTTATTATGAGATGAGTGAGTTGAGAATGCGTGATCGCACTCGCCTTCTCGCCTTTGATGCCATTGTTGTACGGGCGAGCCCAGCCATTGGTTGGTTGAAAGTCAGCACACACCGATGCAACGATTGCGGTTTGAAATGGACCATTAACGAGCGACTTGCGCGTCCTCGTGAAAAGGTCAAGTACTGTTCCGATTGCCTGGATGCAATTGTCAAAGACCAGTCTTCGAAGAAGCCGAGATCCTACTACAAGGACCCAACAGATGTTTCAATGGTGGCAGAGGAGAACTTCTACGAAGATGTGCAATACCTCGAAGTCATCTCTCCTCTCATGACTAAAAACGGCATGGCCCTTAATCAAGAATGCTTTCAAGTCGTTGTTTTTGACGAATACGTGGGCCAGTTTTCACGAGGTGCACACCTCACAATTAATGCGATGGTAGCCGTTGACCCACTTGTCAACCGTGATTTCATACGAGACACACGTCGCATGATTTACCTCAAAGCGCACAGTGTGGAGGAAGGGCTATCCAATACTTCAGAGGAATCGGTCGATGCATCAGTAATTGATTCACTTCCGCCGAATTGAGGTCACTGCATCAAGAGTTTCAGGATTCTCCTCAAAGTGGCTAAGTACGCTTTGTAAGCCTTTACTTACTCCGTCTGCAACGCCAAGTTTTGCGTCGAGTGGGTGCAAAGTTCCATCTGCGACTGCTGCTTTGAACGATGCTAAATCTGTCCATGTTGATGGTTGTCCAAACTTGGGGTTCGGTGTAACTACTATTTCTCCCCATTCAGGAAGGACCACATGTTCTGCGAGCTCATACACCGGTGAATGGGGGTCTTCAGGGTCGAGATAGGCGTGTTTTTGCATCTTCTTTCGAAGAGATTTTTCTGCATCGTGAAGTAAAATTGCTCCCGAGGGGTCAGACTTGCTCATTTTATGATCAAAGCTTTCCATGCGCACGCCGGTGGCTTTGAGTGATGAGAGGATTGGAGTGTGCAGGCAAGTAGGCTTTCTCCAGTTCCATCGTGAGGCAACATCGCGCATGAACATGTGCGCTTTGCGTTGATCCATTCCGCCGATAGCCACATCAATGTTCATCTCAAAGATGTCACTTGCTTGCATAGCAGGGTAGAAAAATTTAGACAAATCATGGTCAGAGGATGCCTCATCGCGCCCCATTATGGTGAACGTTTTCCGCACCTTCGCCAATGTCGCACCTTTGGAACAGCGAAGGACACGGGCCCAGTAATCTCCCGAATCCATGACCTGGGATGCCCAAACGAATCGTAATTGCCCAGGGCCTTCTCCTTCCTCCGGGTGGCCGAGCAAGGCTCTGAAGGTTTCCTCCATGTAAGTAGCAGTTGTTTGAATGTCTTCCATGACGCCGTTGAATTTGTCGTTCACCCATGCATGCCAATCTGCTAAGAATATCAGCACATTTGCATCTGCATCTAACATTCGTCGTAGTTGTAATGCGAGTACTTTCCACCCAATGTGGGCTTTTCCAGACGGTTCAAAACCGACGTAGCAACGGATGACTCCGTCTCCTGCCATACTGGTATTCTCTGCAAGGCAAGTCACCAAGTGGTCGATGCCTACTGTTTCGTCAACTTGGCCAACCATCAATGAAAGCCTGCGTTGTTGTTCTTCGTTGAGTTCAAGGATTCGAGGGTTGTCTTCGATATAAGGTTCGAGAACTTTGTCGACGCCCATGCTCTCACCCAGCTTCTTCAAATCAAGTCGTTGAGTTTCTTGACCCGTCCTTCCGAAGGTGGGGTGCCCGAATCAATCATTTCTTGCAGTTCAGCAATCATGGTGTTGGCCTTGTCGATTGTTTCTTGGTCAACCGATGTGCTCATTTCCATCATCTTGTGAGCCATCTTGATAGCGGATTTTGCCTTGGAGAACTTCTTAGCATCTTCTTTTGCTTTGTCTCCACGTTGCTTGGGAGAATATCCAGTTGCTTCATCAAGGAACGAAGACCATCTCTTACGAGATTCCATGGCTTGTTCTCTTCCACCCTCTGCCGACAAGAATGCATTGAGATCTTCGCCTTTCATTTGATTGACGTCCATGACCAGTTTGCCGTCGGTGCCAAAATGGCCAGTTATTCCCGTAAGAATGGCAAATGAGGCAGTAAATACGCCTTCTGCATCCACTTGAATATCATCAAAATAGTTGGTTGCTATACGTGCTAGACCAGCATTTCCACCCATCTTCTTCTCTAAACCGCGCTTGACTGCGAATCGCTCCATACATCGGCGAAGAGCCTCTTTGCCATAAGGCTCACCGTTGGAGCGAATGATAAACTCCTCTTCGTGAATAGGAGGGGTTTTTTGATAGTTCACAATCGGCAAATCATGCGGGGATACTTTTGCTTGGGTTTCGTTCTCATGATTCTGCTCTTACCTTCAGTCCCTGCAGAACCCGAATCGGCCATTGAACTTGAGTTGGTTGATTCCTTGGAAGATGTCGATATTGGCATCAATGCAGGTAAAGTGTCACCCGATGGTTTATCGGTCTTGCTCGTTGGTAAAGATGGGTATGCACATCGCATTTCTGCATTTAACCCTGAAGACCGCTCACAAGATGTTCAACTGGATTCGAACCGAAACGCTGACCTCCAAGATGTTGCCTGGCATCCCGGCGGTAAGACCGCACTTCTTACCGGAGACCTTGGAATGGCTCTCCGGTATACGGTTGAGACGCATGGGATATCTACAGTCAATGGCTCAGGTGCTCTTCTTGGGTTGAACATGACGGCAGTTGAATGGAGGGCCGCAGGTGATTTTGCGTACTTTGGCGCCGTTGACGGCAGTGTTTGGAAATTTTCTGAAGGCTCTGGCATGGTGAAACTATCCGATACACGAGACTCACCAATCAGCGATATATCGTGCCATCGTAATCAGAACATTTGTGTTTTTACGACCCTTAACGACGGAATGGCAGTGATTTCGACGTTTGATCAAGTTACTTTCCTTTCTGGCACCATTGGAGAAACTTGGATTGGCGTGGATTGTGCCGATCCGACTCTCAACGAATGCGTTGGTTTTGCCAGTGGTAAGAAAACTCAGGCCATACGGTTGGACATGAACGACCCGAGTCAATCGACTATGCGTGCCATAGGCGAACTCAGTTCACTTACAGGAGAGTTCACAGGTGTTTCACGCGCTCATGATGGGACCACAATGGTTCACATGACACCGTTCTCCACCATCCGCCAACAACCACTCATCACCGAAGCATTCGTGCAGATTTTGCCGGAGGACGCCATAGCATGGGACGCAGTTGTTTCGGGCCGTTCGATAGAATTGGTTTGGGAGAACGGGCATCAAGAAGGTTTCATTATCACATCGTTTGGAAACATCGTTGCTTTTGAACCGATAAGCGATGTAGAGAAGATGGATATGGTTTCATTGGTGGTGGTCATTGCGGTGACAATATCGGTACCAGGTGTGGTTTTAGGACTCATTTACATGAACAGCCCTTACCTTCAAAAGAAGTATCTACAGTTCCGTGGACTCAAAAAGAAATGAGGCCTTCATCTAATGACCGGAGGGTTAGGTTCTTGAAGCCCCGAGTTGACCCCAAGTTGAGAGGATAGTATGGAGCCATACGAAGGAGTCGACTTCTACGACATAGAAAGCCTACTGACTGAAGAAGAAATAATGATTCGTGACATGGTCCGAGACTGGGTTGACGAAGAAGTACTTCCGAAAATCGAACACGCATGCGCTGAAGGAATCTTCCTTGATGAATGGCGGGTTGCCCTTGGCGAGATGGGTGTTCTTGGAGCACCTTTGAAAGGCTACGGCTGCCCTGGACTTTCGTATGTTGCATACGGGCTCATCTGTCAAGAGCTCGAACGTGGCGACTCAGGTCTTCGTTCGTTTGCCTCGGTTCAAGGCTCCCTTGCCATGTACCCAATCTGGGACTTCGGTTCTGAAGAACAGAAAAATTACTACCTCCCAAAGATGACATCCGGTGAATGGATTGGATGCTTCGGTCTTACCGAACCCGACTACGGTTCGAATCCCGGTGATATGATTACCAAAGCGGAAGACATGGGGGACCATTACCTACTTAACGGTGCAAAAATGTGGATTACCAACGGAACAATTGCTGATGTAGCAGTCGTTTGGGCTAAACTCGACGGTGTCATCCGTGGATTCATTGTGGAGAAGAACGACGAAGGTTTCTCAGCCCCTGAAATGAAAGGCAAGCATTCACTGAAAGCATCGGTGACCAGCGAACTGGTATTCCAAGATTGTAAGATTCCGAAGGATCGAATGCTTCCGGGTGTGAAAGGACTGCGAGGACCATTTTCATGTTTGAACAACGCTAGATTTGGTATCTCATGGGGTGCACTTGGGGCTGCAATGTCCTGCTTCCACAGCGCGAAAACCTATGCTCTTTCTCGAATTCAATTTGATCATCCTATTGCTTCGTATCAACTCGTACAGAACAAAT
>JAQXFL010000150.1 GCA_029250345.1 Candidatus Poseidoniaceae archaeon | reverse complement strand
GTTTGTTGAAGCAGACGGTCGAGTTCACATCGTTGAAATGTTGGATGGAGTTCGGAAAATCAAAGGACTTGGAGTCATCGATGCGAATGAACTCTTCTCAGGCATTGACATCGGAGAAGAGGTCCTGGTCGGGCAGAAAGTGCTGACAAGAGTACCCCTCCGCCTCCCTGAGATGAGCAAAGGCATGCTTCGACGTGCCCAAACAATCTCTGCTAAAGATGCTGGGTTCATGACTTCACGAATGGGAATTGGACCGGGCGACCGTGTGCTTGAAGCTGGAATAGGCAGCGGAGGTCTATCGATGTATATCGCCCGCATTCTCGGCAGCAGTGGAATCCATGTCACCGTTGAACCTCGCAGTGAGCACGCTGATGTTGCGCTCGAGAACTTGCGACGTTGTGAGGAGAGTTGGTCTGAGTTTCCATCGCACCACCACATAGAGGGTGCAATCGAAGAAGTCAGCAATGAAATATCGGCAATAAGCCCGTCCTTCGATGCGATCATTCTCGACCTACCAGAGCATCCTTCAGCGATACACTCCGTGGCATCAATGCTCAACATTGGAGGTCGTATGGTTTGTTACTGTCCAGTGACAAGTCAACTCGAAAATGCGTGGATTGCCTGTGAAGAACAGGGTCTTGAAGTTGAATGGGCTGGCGAACTCATACAACGCCAGTGGGGTAAAGCCTCCAAAGGTGGCGTTCGGCCAGTCAACGGCCCTTTTGGACACACTGCGTTTTTACTTCTCGCTTACCGCCGAGAATGATCACTCAATCACTCGGATGAGCGTCGAACACTTCGGGCATGTAAATCTAAACGGCGGCTCACTGCCACGAGGAACACCAAGTCGAGCATCGCATGAAGGACAGGACACCTTGTCACCTTCCAAACGGCATTCATTGTAGCCAAGTTCTGCAGACTCCTCTTCGATAACTTCTGCTTCGTCGTATTCAGACAAGTCTTCCTCTGCTGAAAGAACTGAGTCCTTTTTACCACGACGTAGGTAAAGCACTGAAAGGATAAGCAGCGACAATCCCCATCCACCAAGCATTGCGTTGAGTGAGTCTGATTGACCGAGTGCAACATCGAACGGCAGTTGTATGCCATTCGGTGGCAATTCAGGGCCAACAATGCGAACCACAATTTCACCAGAGGTCTCTGAAGAGGTCGTATCGCCGATGAGGTAGGTCGCCCGAGCCTGAAGTGTTGCCTCTTCGTTAGTGGAGACCAGTGAAGTCAAACTGAGCGTAAACTGCACTGATGAGCCCGGTGATAGCGTCATTTGGTTTGTCGTGGAATTATCTGAAAGGCGTGTCCATTCGCTGACCATGAGACCGTCACCGATTCCATCAAGGGATAGTGTTCCTGTGACTTGTGCATTAGCGAGATTCGTAACGGTGAGAACCGTAGATGAACCACCGGAAGAAGGTACGGAGAGTGAAGCTTCATCGAATGACAGTTGTAGCACACCAGAATCGCCCCAAACGGGTTCAACCGTGTAGATTTCGACACTGCTGTCTGAAAACGAGGTTCGGGATGAACTGGTGACGCGGAATCTCAGTTCTTTCAACCCTGCCTCGGCATCTTCAGGCAAGGTGCAAGACCACGGCAAAGCTGGAGAGGATTCACCTGCACCGAGAGAAAGTACTGTCGAAACACCACAATCAATTCCCACGGTACTGAGAAGCAATTGGTCCGAGCCAGAACCACTGTTTGTCACAACCACGGTGCCGTGAATAACACCTGAAGGCGGGGCTGAATCATCATCTGAAAGGACGACAATTTCAGCGCCGGCGACAAGAGCCTCCACTGTGAGGTTGAGTTGTGTGAAGATGGAGTCATCGCTTGATGAACGCAGTTGAAGGGCAACGGCAACACCATTGGCTGGAGCGCCGGAAGAAATTTCTCGGACGTTGAGTGTCACGGACGTGGATTCGCCTGATTCGAGAAGCAGAGAAGTTGCTGAGAGTTCAAATTCAAACCATTCAGAAGCTCCGTTATCGACCAAACTCACGTACAGTGTATCGGTGGAAGTGCCGAGATTGGTGGCATCAAATGTGAACACTGCGTCTGTGCTCGGCCCTGCTACAACACGTGTGCTCGTAGAACCGAGCAGAACTGCGATTCGTTCCTGGATTTGGAG
>JAQXFL010000139.1 GCA_029250345.1 Candidatus Poseidoniaceae archaeon | reverse complement strand
TCGCTTTTCTCATCAATCTGTTCGTCGGAATCAACCATGACGATGATTGAATAATTGCCACCAGTGGTGCTTGCTGGGACGGTCACAGAAAGCTGATACATGTCAGAGACATTAACATCGATGGACGGGAGAGTTAAGTTGCCCAACTCTACGTCGTGGTCTGCGAGGCCAATATCGACGGAAAGCCAAGCTGTGAGTAAGGAGGCCGGAGATGGAATCGTCCCCGAATTGAGGATTTCCACATCAATGTCAATGGTATCGCCTGCACTGGCCTGAAGGGGTGACGATGAGTTTTCGATGACGAGGTTGGCTTTCGGTGTTGAATAATTTGTCCAAACCTCCAATGTCCAGTTGACTCCGGTCCCCGAACGAGATAAATTCACGAAATAGGTTCCGCCAATGCCGTCAAAGTCTCCTCCCGAAGAAGTGACAATCGCATCACCGCCGAAAAACGCAGTCGAAGAGTCGACTTCTGCTGAGTTGCTGTCGGTGAGGTCAAGAGAGACGACGACGGATTCCGCTAGACTTAGCGTCACATCAATCGTGTGGTTTGCTGGGACATCAAAAGAGAAGACATCGTTTGCTTCAACCCCGTCGATGCAACCGGTATATGTGGCTGTCACGTTGGTCCCCAGTGGTGCAGTAACGTTGGCCTCCTCGGATGGCGCATCGCCACCGAGTCCTGCATCGTCTTTGCCGTTCGGATGGAGGTCATCGCATGAATCTCCCACCAACATAACTCCAGAAGACCAGATAAAATTGTTGGATTCGTTCTGCTCCGTGAGGTTATCGTATCCATCAGCAAACAAGAGCCAGTAGTACGTGCCGTTTGAAAGGCTAGACGGTAGAAGAACTTGTGCAGTTGTAGTGCGGCTGGTGTTCTCCGTGAGTGATGCTTCCGGTTCAGAGGCATCGATCAGTGTATCTCCAAAGTCATACGTCTTATCGGTCGACAAAACAAATTGAACTTCAAAAGGATCGGAGGTTGTGTTGTAGATGTTTTCAACTACATACTCGACGCTGACTGAATTACCTGCTTCACCAGATGCTGGTTCAACGACTGAAGTGATGGTGAGATCCGGTCGCGGGGGGGTGTTGTTCGTCCATGTTCGCAAGGAATATTGTCCATCGCCAGAGTACACATAGACTTCAACAAAGAAGGTACTTGCGACTCCAGAAAGTGAAGTCGATTGAGTTGTGACCTTTTCGAGAGCTGTGGTGGTTTCTGAACCATCGACATACGTCCCTGATGAGTCGATGATGTAGAGATCAAAGTCCGCACCACTTGGAACGACCAATTCAATGTCAACGTCCTTGTTTGCTGTTGTAGTGATTTCATACCAATCTTCGGTATCTGTTGAGTCGACGCAGCCCTGATTGCCAGTTTGGCCGCTGTTCGGGTTTGTTCCAAGACTGCGTGAAGTTGCCGAATTGTTTCCTGCATCACCAGGAGTGCCGGCATCGGTCTGCGTAACGCAGGCTGCACGGCCAGTGGTTCCACGCTTGGAAGTGAAGTCTTTGTACAAGAGTTCCATCAAAGGTAAGTCTCGAGAATCTGTAAAGAAGTTGTCTTCACTGACTAGGGCATTCGTCTCAGCGCTGTCATCCTGTGCGGAGACAAGTGGCATCATTGTGGAGAGTACGAACAATGCGACAAGAGAAAAGGCCATACGGCGGTCGTTCTGCATGTAATTGGCTTCGCGTGCTCCGTTATGAAACCTCGGCTTAGAAGCCAATGGGGTTTCGTACTGATGTCAGCAAAAGTTTCAAGCGAATGCACGCTCGATTTCGATTGCAAGATTGTCGAAACGGCCTTGCAGTTCGTCCATTGCTCCATTGAAGGCTTGCTCAGGAGTAAGGCTTCCATCGGTCTCGTAAGAAAAGAGGTATGCGCCTTCGACTGGTTCGAGCGTAATGGCGTCGTCAAACTCAACATCACGGTTTGTCCCTGGACCAACTTGGTGGAGGGCTTTCTCAAGGTCCACGAGGTGATTGATATCAGTCATGGTCTTGTCCTTTCCGAAGAGTTTTGCATCGATTGGCTTACCGTCGGAGGTTGTCAATCCAAGGTCAAACAGAACGTTGGCTTTCTTTGGCTTGTTCAGTTTAGCGATACTGTGTTGTCGGAAACCGACTGCAGCAACTGGCGACCACTTTGCGTGTTCTCGACCGCGGCCAAGGGTGGCAAAGGCGTACAATTCGAGGAATTGACCTTTCGAAAGGATGGTGAGAGGGATTCTCTTGTGTTCTTCTCGGATATCGAACATTTGGTCAGAAATGTTCGTCAAATCTCCAGCATACACTGTGCGGTGCTTCTCATCAGAATCTTCAGATGGCCCATCCTTTCGGATGTGGTAAAGAACTTGACAAGTCAAGCAACCCTTGGATTCTTCTGCAAGATCCTTACAGTTAGGACAGTCTTCAGGGAAAGTGATTCCTTCATCCGGATATGTAGGGATAGGGATCATTGCCAATCGGTGAGCGATTGTCTCGTCTGGGAGAACGTTAACGGATTCGAAAACCTCTCCTTTGTTGTCTTGGTTTACACCTTGAGTGAAATTGACCTTATCGATTGCAAGCTTTGGCACATCCGCAATAAGTGCACGGCGAACTGCGTTCACTTGTGCAGCGTCTGTGTTTGTCAAAAGAATTCGAATTTCATTGCCACGTGGCCATCCATCAACGATTTGTACATCCATTTTTTCCACCTCAAAAATCAAACACGGCGGCCACGTCGGCCACCCTTCTTTTTGGTACCGTCGTGAGCGATTGGCGTCACGTCTTCGATACGAGTGATTGTCATTCCAGCACGGGTAAGTGCACGGATTGCTGCTTGAGCGCCTGGACCTGTGTTGTTTGAAAGGTTACCACCTGGTGCTCGGTACTTGATGATGAGTTGGGTGAACTCCTTGTCTTTGAGTTCGTCAGCCATCTTTTCTGCAGCACGGGTTGCTGCGAATTGACCGCCGCTGTCCTTCGAAGACTTGACAACTTGACCGCCGGAGCAGGTTGTAATGGTTTCAGCACCGGTCAAATCGGTTGCTGTCATCAAAATGTTGTTGTAAGAACTGAAAATGTTTACGATTGCACGTCGTGTCATCACTCGTCACCTCCGACGTTATCTGCGGATGGTGCTTCTGCAGCAGCATCCTTGACTTCAGTAGCAAACTCTGTGGTTGCTTCTGGATCAACTTCTTCTTCTTCAACACCGTATTCAGCGGAAGATGCGCGTCCGTCAATTGCCTTTCGAATTGGGTGCTCAGAGTTGTTTGCCCATGGGCAAGATGGATGCCATGTGAGCGATTCTTCTTCATCACGGGAAATTTGGTATGATGGAATCGTAACCTTTTGGTCGCCAATGACGATTTTGCCATGGGTGACGAATTGGCGTGCTTGCTTCATTGAAATTGCAAGTCCTTTGTAGTATACTTGAGCTTGCAATCGGCGGTTGAGAATGTCTTCGGTACTCAACGAAAGAATGTCGTCAAGGCTTGCGTCTGAGGAAATAAGTCCCTTGTTGTGAAGGGAGCGGAGAAGATCTTCCATCTCTCTCTTGCCGTGAGCTTCACTGGTATCGACCATACCGATCAAACGCATAGCTTGGCGTCGATGGCGTCGAAGTTGAGACTTGGCCTTCCAAATCTCACGCATGTTCTTCAAACCATGATTGGCTTGGATAGCATGTTCTTCTTCGATACGTGCAGCCTTCCACGGGTGAGAAGGTGTGTCAAATTTAGGTCGTGCAAACTTTGGTTCTCCCATTCATCATCCCTCCAATCACTTCTTTCGGCTCACACCAAGTGTGAGTCCACCACGGCCGTTTGAACGACCGCGTTGTCCACGTACTTTGTTTCCGCTTGCGTGGCGTACACCACGATAACACTTCATTGTACGAAGACGGTTAATATCGTCTTCAAGAGTAAGAGAGACTTGTTGTCCTGTGAGGTGAAGTTCGTCTCCGGTTTCAAGGTCTCGTTGGCGGTTAAGCATCCAGAGTGGGACTGTTTCTGCATATCCTTCGATAGCGACACGGAGGGTCTCCTGTTCTTCCGCCGAGAGGTGGCCGGCGAGTGAAGCGGGATCGAATCCTGTGTTCTTGCAGATTTGAATTGCGGTTCTTGGGCCAACACCACGAACTGCAGTTAAGGCAGTTGCAAGGGTCTTCTGCCCGTCCATATCCGTATCAGCCATTCGCAGGATATACGAAAAATCGTCTCCCAAATCTTCTTCCTTAGGTCGTGCCATTGTGTTTCACCTCTCCTCAACACGCAGTGTCAAGCAAGTTCCCGACCAACCTCCCCTATATCAAGACCGCGATGCTTCTTCGCGATACTGAGGAGCGGAAACATCAGGATAAGGGGGTGAAAAAAAACCCTTGAAAGGCGTGCGAAAAGGCGATGATTATTCTGTGATGCAAACCAAGAGCATCTCATCGCCGGGCTGTTGGGCCAGGAAGGCGTTTCTTCGGCCGTGCCGGCGAGAGAGTTGGCGGTCAATCGCCCCCTGTACTTTCGGCTGAACCTCCGGTGGTAAAGGGACTCGAATTGTCATTTTACCGATGTCGTGTTCCAAAAAGAGTTCAACCAACTGATCGACGGTATCGATTCCGAGTTCGAGCCGAGCAAGTGCAACAACCCTGCCGGTTGCCTGAACAAGCATCCGGTCCATCGGGTTGTCAAGCCGCAACTGGTGGGCGTGATGGATTTGTGGGCGCCGACCTTCCACAACCCCCCAAGTGAATGTTTCCGACTTAGAAACGGTTGTAAGCCACGCTTCAGCAAGACCGCTTTCGACCAGAGCAGCGTCCAAAATACTGACGCGTTCACCTCTACGTGGAGGTTGACGTGTAGACTTAGGTAACCCGTCACCAGCACTGAGATGACGCCCCCCTGAGATGACATGGGCTTCCTCAGTAATTGAAGGTGGAATTCGTACAAAACGCCGGGCGATTCCCTTGGTTGCTGCGTCTCCGAGCCACAAAGCAAGCCGGTCAACTCTCCCTCTTCCTCTCGAGGTCCACACCCAGGTCCGAGGAATGCCTTTCCAAACAGCATCAACCAACGATTCCACTTCAAGCCGTTGCTCATGGGTGAGCCGAGGAGATAAATCGAGCAACATTGCTGGTCCGTTCACGCCTTCAGAAAGGTACGGAGCCCACCCTTTGAACACTTCATCGAGCCTTGGTGCCATTTCGTCAAGACCGTGTGTTCTGCTGTTTCGAGGGCGCGCTGGGTCAAGATGAAGCATGGCGATTTTCGGAAAAGAATCGAGAGAAAAGTGGTCTGCCAGAGCAGCACAAGTAACCGCCCCGTCACGCCCATCCCCAGCAAAAATCCGAGTTTGGAGCATTCGCTCAGCGCCGACTTCGTTCCGATGGATTGCTATTGATTGGAGATTGACTGCGCTGGCTCGTGCACGCAACGGATCCAACTCAACACCGATTCCGGGCCGTTGTAAAATCGCCATGTGCGCACCCAATTGTATCCCGCTGCCGCAAGCACAGTCGAGAATATATCCTTCTGGAAGATGGATTTCTGTGAGTAACTTTGAGCGGGCAAGCGCTACTTGCCAGGGTGTTGCGAGAGGTTTACCTTCACTGGCGTGGTAAAATACCAACTTTCGAGCCGCTGTTGAGTCGGGTGCGAATTCAGTCAAACCCTCGGTATCGGTCGTGGCTGGGTTGAAGATTTCGACCATATTTTCGCCTCATTGCCCGGCAACATCAGATCGAGTCATGATGCTCTCAAAGTGAATGCCTGCTTGGGCAAAAGCTTCCTTAGCACCTTCTTCACGGTCGACAATGCTGATGACTGCGGTCACCTTGCACGTCGTATCGTTTTGAATGCGTTCAACCGCCTTGATAGCAGAACCGCCGGTCGTAGTAACGTCTTCGACGATGACAATTTCTCCACCGCCATGAAGCGATGAGCCTTCGATGCCTGGCGGGTTGTTGGTCTTTCGACCTCCTCTGCCTTTCGCCTCTTTTCTGACCATAAAACCGAGACGGGGTGAATTTGCCGGAGAGGTCGCTACCGCAATAGCCGTAAGCGGGACTGCTCCAAGTTCAAGCCCTCCAACAAAATCGGCACCCATTGCGTCCATTCGCAGATTGAACAACTCGCCAAGTAAATGTGTAGATTCAGGGTGCATCATGACGGGTTTTGTATCAAAGAACCAGCGTGATTGGCGCCCACTGGCGAGCGTAAACGCATCATCTGAACCTCCGTCGATGAAAGCCAATTCACGCACCAATTCAACAAGGCGGGGCCAACTTGGGTGTTCGCGGACACTCGGATGAACGGACATTGCTCCGTGCTCTTGTCCCGCACCAATGAACTTTGTCGCCGATAACCCTTCCATGCAAATGATGCGCGGCACTGATAAACGGTCGCCTCTAAGACAAGAAGGAGTCACATGTCTACATCGAGTGGTACGAGTCAAAAAAGGGGGCATAACCCCCTCATTGGCCTGGATATCGAACGATTGGAAGCAGAAATGGAACGCTACCACAACTGGCTCGATGAGCATGCAGACGAGGCTTACATCGTCGCTGAACAAGCACGAAAACTCGGCTATGACCACAAAGAATTCGTTGAAATTCCGAGGGCTGCAGATTTGGCTGGCCGAACTGAAAAGTTGTTGATTGAATATCTCGAAGGATATGAAGTCGCAGACGATATCCGGAAACTTTTGGCCGAGCACGATCGTGAAACGACTTCGATTATGATGGCCCAAAGTGTGGCGCGAGGATTTCGTGAACAGGGATACGACCTCATTACTGCCATCGATGTTGGACTTCGTGTCGGGCTAGCGGTCTTGACCGAAGCCGTTCTCGTAGCGCCGTTAGAAGGAATCAGTGAAGTTCGACTGTTGAACAACGTCGACGGTTCCCAATTCGTATCCGTTCACTTCGCAGGGCCGATTCGTGCAGCAGGTGGAACTGCTCAAGCACTCGCTGTTTTGATTGCCGACATGATTCGCCGGGAATTGAACATAGGCCACTATCAGCCGACTGACCCTGAAGTCGAACGGGTGAAAGAAGAGTTTGGATTGTACCGAGGAAACCTGCAATATCGGCCATCGCCTGCGGAAATTGAAGAAATCGTCCGAGCATGTCCAATCATGATCAACGGCGAATCTACGGAACGAATCGAATGCGCCGGTTATGGGCGCGTTCGCAACATCGATGAAGCAAGGATTCGGGGCGGAGTATTGCTTGTCATCGGAGAAGGTATGTGCTTGAAAGCACCGAAAATCCAGAAACACACTGAACGATTGAAAGTCCCGGGTTGGGACTTTATTTCGAAGTTTGCATCAAAAGGAAAATCGGATGAAAATAAAGGCGGTGGGTTGCAATTTAAGTCTCGGAAAGTTCCTACCATCTCGAAATTTATGCGCGATATTATTGCTGGAAGGCCCGTATTTGGGGCGCCATTACAACCGGGTGGTTTTCGACTAAGATACGGTCGAGCACGGCCTTCTGGACTGGCTGCAGCCTCAACAAACACGGCATCGATGTTAGCCATGGATGATTTCATTACAATCGGAACGCAGATGAAAATAGAGCGCCCAGGAAAAGCATGCGCCATCACGCCTTCCGACGATACAGATGGGCCGTGGGTTGTTCTCAACGATGGAAGATTCTTGCGCTTGGATGATGCAAAGAGCTATGCCGCAATCAGTTCGAAAGTAGGCTCGGTGTGGGACAACGGAGAGTTGGTTCTCGGCTATGGCGAATTTATGGAGAACAACAAGAAGTTGGTCCCAGCAGGCTACACCAATGACTGGTGGGCAAGTGACTTGGTTGAGGAATTGAACTCAGAAGATGCGCTCGACGAATTCTCAAAACTCACCGCAATTCCTCGCCCTCAATTTCCAAAAGGCGTACCGGGCATTCATCCTGAAGACGCTGAAAATCCCGATGCCCAGTTTCATGTGCGCCGAAAGTGGCATGTTTTCTTGGCCGCTTGTTCTCTGAACTGGAGTCAAGTCAAGGATGTTTCAAAACGTTTCAAAACCGCCATACCCAATCCACACAACCCTTGGTTCCTTGACCTTCCCATCGAATGGATGCCGGCGGTTTTGAATCTCATTGAAGGCGCTGAAATTGAGGCTTTAGGCACATCGAATACAGATGCAAAATCTCCCGAAGAGAACCTCACTGCATATCCAACCAACGAAGACAGGCAACTGCGTATTCGAAACGGTGTTAAAAATTGGTCCGCTAAGTCGATGGAAATTCTTCGTCCTGAATCATTCGAGAACATGAAAGATTACGAAATACCGGGGCCTAAATGTATTCCCGTCGAACCTATCTTTGCACAGGAGGCCCCAGAAATTTGGGCGCGTATACAACACGGAATGGCAAAGGCAACGGCGATGATTCTCGGTTTACGCCACCACCACGACGGTGATGATTTGGTTATTACCGCTGGCTGGCCTGCGGTGCTGGAAGCGTTTGGGTTCAGCGACGAAGGGTCGAAGCCTCTACGGATCGTTGATGCCAAATCAAGATTTGAACAACGCATCGAACAACTTCGTGAATGTCACAAGACGCTTACTGAGGAGCGCAAGAGGTTGTCGGAATTGCGGCAAGCAAGAGCCACGGTCCGTATTGCTGCGGAAACCGACGCTCGGCAGCGTGGACTTGGTATTGCGGAAACCGATGAAGTCGGACAAAAAGCAGCCTCTAAGGTCGAAGACCCTGGACCTGCGGATCCGAAAAAGTATCTCGCTGCGCAAATACACGAAGATGACCATGCAGTTGATGGAATCATGCTGCAAATTCGAAAGATTTCCGATCTACGATGGGTTCACGCCGCACCGGTTCGTGTCGGATGCCGTATGGGCCGCCCTGAAAAAGCGGCTCCACGCATCATGAATCCGATGACGCACGCACTTTTCCCAATCGATTTGAACGGAGGTAATCAGCGGCTATTAGCCAATGCAGCAGAAAAGCAAAGCATTCGCGTCCAAATGGGCCGTCGAACCTGCAAGAAATGTGGAAAGGAGTCGCCGTTCATTCTTTGCCACCACAGACTCGTTGATGAAGACGGAATGGAACGTGTCGGGGAAACCTGCAGAGGTAGAACGGCAATGCGTGAAAACGAAAACACGAAGCGTCGACGCAGAGGCGAGATTCAAACGGTTCGTCTTGACACGATGATTGAAGACGCCCGAATCCGATTGGGAATTGACAGAATCCCTCGTCAAGTCAAGTGTATGAAGAAAATTGCAAGTCGAGACCAAACTCCTGAAGCCATCGAAAAAGGCCTGCTTCGTGCCAAATACCAACTCCCTGTATTCCGCGATGGCACCGTCCGGTTCGACATGAGTGATGTCCCAGTGACGCATTTCACCCCTCGTGAAATCGATGTTTCATGGCAAGCACTCCATTCGCTCGGCTATACCCATGATTGCGAAGGTGAACCCCTCACCGGTGATGAACAGATGCTGGAAATCTTCCCGCAAGATTTCATCGTCAGTAAAAACGCTGGAGAGTTCTTTGTTCGAACAGCCAAATTCATCGATGAACTACTTGTTCGTTATTACGGCCTCGAACCGTACTACAACGTCAACACCCCTGACGATTTGGTAGGGCATCTCATCTGCGCACTTGCCCCTCACACATCCGGTGGCGTACTGAGCAGAATTATCGGTTGGGCAGATTGTTCCGGAGGATATGCTCACCCGTTGTTCCATGCCGCTAAAAGACGAAACTGCGATGGAGATGAAGACGCAATCATGTTGCTTATGGATGGCCTCTTGAACTTCAGCAGAGAGATTCTTCCTGCCAACCGTGGTGGGCTCATGGACGCTCCACTGGTTCTCACGACGCGGCTCAATCCTACAGAAGTGGACAAAGAAGCATTGAACGTTGACTCCGGTTGGTTTTACAGTCGTGACTTCTATGAGACAACGCTCTCTCAGCCGCATCCAAAAGAATGCGCAGAACGGATGGATTTTGTTGAGAGAAGATTGGGGTCTGTTGCTGCGGTCCGAGGCTATGGCTACACCCACGATTGTTATGCATTGGACCAAGGACCTGCACTTTCCGCCTACAAAACCCTCGACACCATGATTGACAAAATGAACGGTCAACTCGATCTCGGGCATCGATTGCGAGGAGTTGATGTGAGGACGGTAGCCTCAAGTGTTGTTCGCTCTCACTTCCTGCCCGATTTGCGAGGTAACCTAAACGCCTATGCCCGTCAAAAAATACGTTGCCTCAAGTGTGCTCATTCGTATCGTAGGATGCCGGTAGCTGGTGCATGTATCCAACCAAAAAAGGAGACTGGTAGGGGATTATCAAGCGTCGGCGTGGCGAAAACCGAAGGTGGATTGTGTGGAGGAAATCTCGCTCTTACCGTCTCTGAAGGCGCTGTAAGAAAATACATCAAGGTTACAAAGCACGTTATGGCAACATATGGAGTCGACACCTACACCAAACAAAATGTAGAATGGTTGGCTGACAGTGCGGACTCGTTGTTCAACAACGACCGAGCAAAGCAACTCTCTCTTGCAGATTTCTTGTGATGTCTCTCGCCGTTGAACAGCAGCGCGACCGGAATTGACTTTTTATCAAATGAAGGTATCAATACCGTTGAGGGGAATCCAATGGATGAAGCGACGCTGGTGTTGTATGTCATTCTCTACGTGCTTCTACCGTTGTGGGGACTTGCAAGTATGCTTGACTGGTGGTGCCATAAAAAGACATCAATCGAATCAACATCGGGACTCCATGAAGCAAATATTCACTGCTTAATGGGATTTCAGATCGCTATTCCATTGGTGCTTTCGCTGGTCTTTGAAGTAAATGTTCTGGTCCTGCTGCTGTGCCTTGCCGCACTTATCGCTCACGAATTTATTGCCCATTACGACGTGCACTACACTACAGATAAGCGTGAAATAAGTATCTGGGAAATTCATGCGCACAACTATTTGGCCACTCTACCGTTCTTCTTGTTCCTCATGATTATTGTTCGAAAGTGGGGGGTTTTCATCGACCTCGTCACGCTTGAATGGTCTGGAGGATTCGGCCTTGAATGGAGAAAGGAACCACTCGGTGCTACGGGCAACTATGCCGCAATATACATCTTCACAATGTCCATCCTCGTTGTTTTACCGTATTTCCAAGAATGGTGGCGTTGCTGGACGTATCAACGTGCACACAATCAGGGGGCAATAGAATGAGCGTATACATTACCAGTACAGGGAGATTTCTGCCGGGGCCTGCCATACCGGTCGAGGACGTTGAGAAAGTCCTTGGCGCCGTTCACGGAAAACCTTCATCGCTGCGCGTTCAAATCCAAAAAGCCAACAAAATTCAAACCCGTCACTACGCTATTGATGAGAATCAGCAAACGACGCACAGCAACACGGAAATGGCGACAAAGGCTGCTGAGGAATGCCTTGACAGAGCCTTCGTTGGAAGGGAAAAGGTCGGTATGCTTGCTGTTGCTTCAACTCAGGGAGACATGCCGGCACCGGGCATGGCGAGTATGGTCCAAGCTGAACTCGATTTACCCGAGATTGAAATTTTGACCACGCATGGAATCTGTTCCTCATCGATCATGGCGCTCAAGGCTGCTTGGAACAGTATGCGGCTTGAAGAGCACGATGCCACCTTGGTTGTGTCAAGCGAACTTGCCAGCCGATTGCTCAAGAAACAACGGTATGAGGCGGCCACAACTTCGACTTTTGCTGCAAAACGTATTGACTTCAGTACCGAATTTCTGCGCTGGATGCTGTCCGATGGAGCTGGAGCGTTGCTGCTGCAAAACAAGCCAGCACCAAAGGGGCTCAGTCTGAGAATTGATTGGATCCGAGGCTTTTCTCACGCACATGCCTTGCCTACCTGCATGAGTGTTGGCTCGGCTGGAAGACCAGAAGACACTCGTACCTGGCAAGATTATGACACCTATGCAGAAGCCGAACAAGATGGAGCACTCCTCCTACGCCAAGATGTGCGTCTGCTCGATAATCTGATGCGGATGGGTGTTGATGGATACTTACGACTTGTCGAGGAAGGAGTGAGTAAACCAAGCGATGTTGACCATTTCCTTTGTCACTATTCCAGTCACCATTTCCGAAATAAAATTCTTGAGATGTTGAACAAAGCCGGAGCCGCAATTCCTGAAGAAAAATGGTGGACAAATCTCTACACTCGAGGAAATACTGGCTGTGCTTCATTGTTCATCATGTTGGATGAGTTTTTACGAACCGATGAATTAACGGTCAATGAAGGGGACAGGGTGCTTTGCTTTGTTCCAGAGAGTGGGCGCTTCAATACAACATACCTGCATTTCACAGTGGTGAGCCAATGAACAACGGAGAAATCGCAATCGAGGGCGGCTCAAACACGCCTGCTGAAGAAGGCGTTCCAGAAGATATTGTCTTGAATGAGCATGCACAAGTATGCCTGCAACATTTGCTCAGAGTTTGGCTTGGGTTCGAACGCGACCTGTCCAAGGTCCCGCTTCTCCGTCGAATTGACCTTGGAACCTACACTGCTGACGACCATCAAGTCTTCTTGCGTAATATTCGCCAACAAGTTATCGAAGGCTCGCGATGGATCACAAGAACTGCAAGCAGTTTTGACCGAGACCATGCAGAAATACGCTCGACCATCATCAGCCATGCTGTCGACGAACACCGGGATTACGAGATGCTTGAGAAGGACTACGTCGCATCTGGAGGAGAACTCGACGATATCCTCTCGATGGAGAGGAACATCGGTTCAGAAGCTTTGCACGGATTCCTCATGCATCAATCCTCTCAACCAAATCCGATTGACTTGCTCGGAGCAATGTGGATTATTGAGGGGTTAGGTGAAAAAATGGCTACTTCGTGGTCTGAGCGCATTCAAGAATTGACCGGGCTCGGTGAAGATTCAACCCGCTTTATGGCCTACCACGGTCATAACGACAGTGAACACATGGAACGGTTTTACGCTACGCTTGACAACGTTTGTGTGAATGATGATGCCGTGAAACGCATTGTGAAAACAGCCAAGGTGGTTGCTCGTCTTTACCGATTACAATTGGAGGAAATGGAACATGACCTCAAGTGAAGCGACCCTTTCTCGTAAAGAAAGAAAAGCGCAGCGCAGGCTTGAGAAGGCACTGAAAAAAAATCATGGGCGTATGCCAGCATCTCTCAGTGATGCTTTGAGTGGCGATGACAGCTTACCGCTCGATTCTGCCGCCAAAGAATTCTGGCTCAAAGATTTGCAAAACCCGTTGCGAGTGGTTGTACTTCCAACACTGAAAATCCTGCTAAGTGCTACGCTGCACATCACCTACTACCTGAAACGACTTTCGCCGATACAGTGGAGAGCGCATCGTTTCTTACAGTGGCAGATTTGCTTTTTCATGAAGCATTTCGTCCGTCCAGAAGCAAACATCTTGATTCTCCGACACTTTCAAACCGAAAGTAATCTGCTGAACTTTGTCATCGATAATTCTGGAAAAGAAGGCGTTGATTCTGTGAACATTTATCCGAAGGAAATTCAAGACCTCATGGTCCAAACATTTGTTCACCACGACCAAGGTATCCTCATGACAATGCGCGACCTTGGAAAAATGGACGGAGAACATTGGCCTGTTGCTGAAAAGGACTTGTCGTGGAAGAATTGGAAGTCAATTCGAGTCGATTATTCTCCGACAAAGAAAAAATGGACGCAATTCCTCGACTTTGAAACTGCTCATGAACTGTTCAAAACAACGTTCTGTTTTTGGCTCACAGCAAGGGAATACGAAGCGGCAATCAACTCGTTCCAGTTTGACCATTCTGTTGGGCTGAGAATAGATGAAATTATTGGCGCTGCAAACTTTGCTGACCTCGCATACAATCGATTCCCAATGATTTTGGTCGGCCCAACCGGTCTTTCGTATCGATTCTTAATGCATGGATTCTTTGTTGAACACGCACACGCACATCTTGAACGAATGCGTGCAGGAATTGGTCTTGAGAATTGATCAAGCCGGATTCCAAAAATCACTTGCGGTGGTGAATGGAAACTGTGCCACAGACCTTGCACCAGACTTTGGTTCCGTCCTTACGTGGTGTTGCTCCAGCAACATCAATTTTTACGCCGCAAACGCAGGTAACGGTGTTCTCCATGATTCACCGGACAAGGTTCGGCTTGATGAACTCAACGCTTAGGCAGGTAGGTTCAACCACACTTCAAAGCACATGAAACTCTTCGTCGTCGAGAACCCTTTAACTTCCTTAAACGTGAATTGTTCTATGGCCCCCCCGAGTGATGAAATCGAGGCTTGAATCTCGATTTCTTTCTCTGGAATTGTCGACCTCTCAACGATAGCCCAGCCACGAAGAATTGTTGTTTGATTGGTCTTTAGAAGAGGCAGTAAGGCCGGTACATGCTCAATGCTGTGGTGGGGGAGGTTGACCAGCAACAAGTCAACTGTTCCAATATTCTTCACATCGAGTGGCCATGCCAACGCATCGCAGCATGCCACCTCCATCGGGTGGAGTGGAGCGGGAGGATTTCCTTGGGAATCTTTTCGTCTGCTGACGAGGTGTTCAAGATTCAACTCAAGTAAATCGAAAGCGTCAGGGTTCAAATCTCCGACCAAGCAACCTGAAACAAGGTCGGCTTCACTGAGTAAAGCACCCATGCTCGGGCCGACTCCCGCATACGGGTCACAGGCGACCAACGGTTGTCCAAGTAGAGTGCGGAGTTGTTTCGCTGCTGCGAGAGTTTCAACTCTTTCGTTCGATAAACGTGCTGAGAAATACACAGCAGAAGGGTCGACCCAAAGCAAATATCCGTTCTCTTTGATTCGAGTCCTTGTTGTTACAGTCCCATCTCGACTTGCAAGAGGTTGAAGTTCTCGCACTCTGTATTCACCTTTAACGCCCAAATCAGCGCAAACAAGACGAATGTTTGGGAGTTGAGTCAGCATAGCATCCGCAATCATCTCTCCGAATTCTTGAACTTCATCTTCAATCTTGACAATCAAAATATCCCCCTGCACCTCATATGAACGGGGAAGTTCCTCGCTGTATTTTGCTGCAATTTCAGAATCAAAGTGGTCGAGCCAATGGCTTGGAGCTTTGGGTTGAATCGCTATCTCGAGATGTGGGTTGCCGCTCCATATTGGATCTGATTCGTTCGGCGCTGCGTCTGCCAAGGGAATGGCGTTGCGACCTTCTTCCAAACGAGTGACGCCGGCTTGATTGCTGTTCCAATGGTTGCCCCTGCACAATTCCAACCAGTGTTGGGTTTGCGCGCTCGGCACACTCAAATGACGCATGGCACTCGCTCTATCCAAGCGAGTCCGAGGTTTGAGTATGGCGGAAGATACTGTTGTTTTACCAAACCTTCCGGAAACTGGACTGTTGTTGATTGGCATGGGCCCTGGCACAGTCGCTGGAATGACACTTGAAGCAGTTCAAGCAGCGAAGCAAGCGACGCACCGGAGATATGAGGCGTATACTGCGCTATGGCCTGAATCAGAGCTCGATTTACTCGAACGACGGATTGGTAGCATTCAGAGGGTTATGCGCCCTGAAGTTGAACAGCCTGACGAGTTGTTTGCTTTAGCAAAGAACTCACTTGTTGCCTTGCTCGTCGTTGGCGACCCGCTTCAAGCGACAACGCATGTCGACTTACAACTCCAAGCCTTAGAACACGAGATTGATTGCCGTGTATTCCATGGTGTATCGATTACGACAATTGTCACCGGTGCTGTCGGCCTTTCCAATTACCGGTTTGGGCGTCAAACGACGCTAACATACCCATACGGGGGGTGGATTGCCACCTCCCCTCTCGAAGTCATTGCAGTTAATCGATTCCGAGGCCTTCACACGCTCGTTTTGTTGGACCTTGACCCAACTGGCCAAGGGACTGGCGATCAACGTCCAATGAGACCTGTTGATGCGAAGAAATCAATGGAACTGATGTGGAATAAATTAAACGAGCATCAACAACACGAGGACTCAGAAAACCAGAACAGCGATATGATAAATGCTGCATACACATCCCTATTGGGTGAAAAGATGGAAGAATTCCCTGTCGTCTTGTGTGCCGATATGGGGACTCAAGACCAAGAGATTGTATTCACCACAATAGGAGAGTTGGGGCATCTCGAAGGTGGGCGGTTGAATTGCCTCCTTGTACCTGCAAGGACGAGTGAAGTTGAAGAGAAAGCCCTTCTTCGTTGGAAACAGGAGTAAGTGATAACATGGCAAGTGGAATTTTACTATTGGCTTCATTTTTACTTTTCATGTTGTTCTTTGCTGGCGTAGGTCTAGCATCAATGTGGGTTAAAGAAGACACAACTGACGACTATCTCGTTGCAGGAAGAGGCATGCATCCTGCGTTAGCTGCGCTTTCAGCAGTCAGCACCTGGAACTCCGGTTACATGTTCATTGGTTTTATTGGATTCATATTCCTCAACGGATATTCGGCAATCTGGATTGCTCTTGTCTCAACAGTCGGACAACTTGTCGCATGGATTTGGCTCTACAAGTACATCCAGAAAGAAGGTGAACAGCGAGGAATACGCTCGCTCTCTTCGTTGGTATCCAGCACGACCGGCTCTCCCGAAGCAAAGGTTGCTGCGATTCTTTCAGTTATTTTCCTGTCAATCTATGCTGCCGCACAACTTACTGCCGGTGGAGTTGCACTCGAGGTTATGCTCAATTGGGCTCCAACAATCGGCATTCTCATTGGTTTCGTTCTTGTTGTTGCTTACTGTTACGCTGGCGGAATCCGTGCCTCAATATGGACCGATGCAGCTCAATCCTGCGTTATGATTGTCGGCTCCACAATACTCTGCCTCGTAGCGATAGGGGAATCTGGAGGGTTCTCAGGCCTGCATAATCAACTCGAAGGTATCGATCCTGCTATGGTGAGTCTCTTCCCAACTGGACTAAAATTCGGTGCTACGCTTTGGATCACTGCGTTCTTCCTCGGTGGCCTCGGAGTTGCTGGACAACCCCAAGTGGTCTCACGCGTAATGACCTTGAAAGACGACAACGACCGTAAACAGGCAATGGTTTGGTTCTTCGTTTGGCAAACTCCATTCATTGCACTCATGTTCCTTATCGGATTAGCTTGCCGAGTTCTGTTGCCTGAACTTGGAGTTGATGGGGCTGAAACTGGGTTACCAAAACTCGCTATGGAGCAACTGAATCCCTTCCTTGGTGGATTGATTCTCGCATCCATCTTTGCAGCGACCATGTCGACCGCTGACAGCCAAGTTCTCGCCTGTACTGCTGCCATCACAGATGACGTAAAACCGGAATGGAGTCAAGATCACAAGACGACAAAGAGAGTCACGTTAGGGGTCGCTGTCTTTGCAACTCTCATCTCATTGGTCGGGCAGCAACTGCCCGGTTTCGGAGACTCGGTGTTCCAACTTGTCGTTCTCGCCGTCTACGGCCTTGGAGGAATATTTGTCCCACTGCTCTTAGTTCGTATGACGGGTTATGAACCAGATTCACAACACACCATCGCCATGATGATAGCCGCACTGTCAGGTGTAATTATTTGGACAATTCTCGGCTACGGCGACGATGTTTTCCCTTCCGTTCCTGCAATGAGTGCGGCATTTGCGACCCATTTCCTCTTGTGTGCGTTCCGAAGCAGTTCAGCAGACAACCCATTCGGCCGTTATGCAGTTCCTGCTCCAAAGCCTATGGGCATCGGAGCCGTCGTCATCCTTCTCCTCGCTGCAAGCGTCGAAGCATCTTACCTCGTGCTTGAACCGGAGGCTTCGAAATCCGTATCGACCACGCCTGGCTCGTATGAAGTAACTGCAGAGTTCGAATTTATTGAACTTGACAATGGAGGAGAATACATCGAAGATGGGGGCACGTTCGCTCTCAATTTGTCAACAGATTCACTGAGTGACGATTCAAAGAACATCGTTGGCGCTAGGATTGTTATGACCTATTCCGAAGACGAGACGCGCAGTGGATTAACCTGCGCAATAACAAACGATGCTTCCGGTGCGGACACGATAACTGGCGTTCTTTCACACATTGGTTTCAACGGCTCAGCAACCGGACAAAACCAAGATGCTGGTCCCACATCACATGAAACGGAGATTGTATGGTACGACGCATCTCTGATTGGAAACATAACCGATGTATCAATGGCAGATATTGAGGCAGGGCTCAACGCCGACGGTGCTGGTCTAGGCGCCTACTCGTTCGAAATTTCAGTCGATGTTAGTACGGGCGGTGGAAATGGCTGTGTCCATGAAGACAACGGTGAAAACGTCGACTATGTCGTCGAACTCATCGCTCTTGAATACACTGTGCTTGAAACTAAAGAGTGAAGCGCTGACCTTGATGAGCGACCTTCCAGCCAAATGAAATCACTTGCTTCATCTGTTCACCTTCAGCGTCATACAACGGATTGGTATGATTGAGGTGAGTGAAATACAC
>JAQXFL010000132.1 GCA_029250345.1 Candidatus Poseidoniaceae archaeon | reverse complement strand
GCAAGTTTGATTTCACAGTCCCCAAGCCTTGTTCGAGCAATTCGACTGTCCGGGTCAATTGCAAGCACGGCTCTCCATGCTGCTGCGGCTTCAGCATGACGTTCCTGGTGGTGGAGTGCCCCTGCGACATGAAGACGTGCGTCGAGATGATTGCCATCGCATCGAATCGCTGCCTGGAAGTCATCGAAGGCTGCCTCTGATTCTTTGAGGTCGAGATACAACAAACCTCTCTGATGCCAGGCAGGAGCGTGGTTCGGGTTGAGGCGGATTGCTTCATTCAACGGCCCTTCAGCACGTTCAGGTCGCTTAAGAGAAAGATAGCATGCTCCGAGTTTTGTCAAGGCTTGGTAGTGGTGGGGTGATGATTCAAGAACCATTTTCAGGTCATCACGAGCATTTTCCCATTCTGACAGATGCATGAATCCTTCTGCTCTGCGATATCTTGCTAATACAAGCGATGGAGCGAGGTCAAGAAGAATTTCACAATCGTCGAGGACTTTTCGACCTTCATTGAGAGCCAAAAGTATCCCACTGCGATTCATTCGAGCACGAATATGAGAAGGGTCTGATGTCAAGGCTTCATCGTAGTGCATGAGAGCCTTATCCAACGAACCGTTCTGCGTAGCGATATTGCCTCGAACGTAGTGAATTGTTGCGGAGTTTCCATGGATGGCTGCAGCCTCGATGTGTTTACTCGCTGCTGAAAGATCTCGCAAGTCAAGAGCCAATAATGCAGCTTCTGATGCAGCGGAAGGGTCCTCGCTCGGTAGGAGTCGAAGCGCTCGAGCGATGTCTTCTTGCGCACCTTCGAAATCTGATATCAAACGCTTTGTTCGAGCAAGTCCCAACCAAGCAACTCCGGACTCACGATCAAGGCGGAGGGCGTCGTTGAAAGCAGTAATAGCCTCGGACAGCAAAGTACGGTCCGTTTGGCCTGTACCGTCTCTTTGTCGATCTGTACGAGCCAAATGCAGTCGGCCTTCAATAACATGGAGAAGTGAGTGGTCGATGCCCAGTGGGGTTTCATCAAGGAGTTTTTGAGCCTCCTCAATATGTCCATTCATGAGTTTTCGACTGGCCATTCGGGCTCGAAGTTCGGCATTATCGGGTGATTCGAGTAAGGCGCGGTCTAACGCTTCTTCAGACTCTGTTACCTTTCCGCTGGCCAACAACAAGTCCGACTTCAGGAAAATCAGTTTGGTGCCGCCTGCAGACAATGCCACAGCGTGTACAGCCGCCTTAAGAGCATCCTCAAGTTTGTTCGCCATCGGTGCAAGAAGTTGTGCAAGCAATCCCCAAGCCTCACCGTTCTGTCGATCGAGTTCCAAGCATCGTTCTACCGCATGCTGTGCCTTTCCAAGTTCACCGTCATCGCACAAAAGTTGTGCGAAACTGCACCAATCGTCCGAACTATTCGGGTTTTCTGCCAAAGCCAATTCGATAGCCTCCAACGCTTCGGACCGTGAACCTGCACGTGCTCGTAAACCGGAAAGAAGGGAGCGGTCTGCAGCAGTCTCAACACCCAATGCTTCGAGGCGTCGAACGTCTCGCTCAGCACCTGCATCACCAAGTTTTGCAAGCAAGTGAGCGTGTGCACGGAGCAAGTCGGGTTGGTCCGGAGATACCGTCATTCGTGCTTCGAGCCAATGACGGCGCAGTTCTTCATCACCGCGTAAAAGAGCGATGTGCTCGAGAGCTTCGAGAATATTTCCATTCCCAGGGGACGACCTGTAGGCAATTCCAAAACAAGATTCTGCCCAGTCGTACCGTCGTAGGTGGAGGCAAGCGTGTCCAAACCGATGTGCAGCAACGGGGCTAAGGCCGAGTGCTTCAGCGGAAATATTACGCACAGAAAAGACATCAAGAAGGCGAGAAAGAAGACTTTCTGTGGTGGAAGAAAGAAGGCCTTCCCCACCAACTGCAGCCTCTGGGGAAATCGGAGAAATCAAAGTTTCCAAAGCTGCTAGAGCTTCTTCATGAGTCGCTTCTAAGTCAAATTCGGATTGGGATTCATACTGATGTAGAACGGCATGGACGAGGAGTGCTCCATCGATTTCGGGATGGGTGGCGCGTAAAGCTTGAATTAAATCACTCATCTGTGAGAGTTGACCACGGAGAGAACCTACCTCGGCGTTAAGATGCGAAAAATGAGCGGCTTGGGCTTCTTGAAGAACAAGAGATGAATCTGCAAGGGTGTTGAGGCGACTTTCAGCTTTCTTCAACCAAAATCCTGCCCCTCCACCAGCACCGATACAAGCGAGTCCAAATACTGCAGTTATGGGGTCCATTGGACTTCACCCGTCCTTTGCCCCTTTATGGTCTGCGGAGGAATTGAGCCCCCAGAGTAGGATTTGCCCACCTCTCAAAATTACCCAGATGATTCGAATTTCCAGTTGGCAAAGCGTGATTCGGATGCAAAAGGTGTCGATTCTGGTAGATTCTTTGCTCACATTCAAAGGCTCTCGTAGTTCTTGCAACATTGGGGTCGAAGTCGTGGGCGATGTTGATGACGAGTTCAGTGGCCCTTGGTACGCTCAACGTATCCAAGATTTGAGCCGAGAAGGGTGGGTTGTAGATTCCATTGAATCGTATCTTGAAGAAGACGAGCAACTTGCAAGCGAACGCATTGTATACGTTGATTTTGCAGTAGACCTAGCACAAGAACTGCTCGAAAGAACAGGATACCTCGGCGAATCTGTAAATCTCCGTTCAATCGAACAAAGTGATGTTTGGGAACAAGAACTTCGGGATCCAATGAATGCTGAGCGTGTACTTGAGGAGTACAACGCCTGGGCGAAGGAATGGCGTCCATGGGAATTGGAGCTCAACAGAGGTATCCTCTCTTGGAGAGATGCCGATATGGAAGAAGACTACGCAGCATATCTTGCACGGTTTGACGCCTTGGATGCTTCATCACTGCCATCAGCACGGATACTGACGCCGTTGTTATCCGAGCCGAGTGAAACAGAAGAAATACACCGAGTGTTAAGCGTGTTAGAAGCAGATGAAAAACGTCAAAGAACGGCGATTTCAAACGCTGCTGAAATGCTTGCAGATGCTGGCTTCAATGTTGGCCGTGTTGAGAGCATGCCAATTATCGAGGGATTGGATTGGATTACTCAATTGCATGAATTTCACGATGTTCACGAAGAATTACGACTGTTAATTTTAGAACAAATTGGAGTATTTGACTCGAGCCTTGCTGAACATCACGAAGCGCGCAGAAAGGACTTGTTAAGCGAAAACTCTCACCCGGAATTGCGCAATTTCCGATTGCAAATGGACGCGATTGCAGACAACCTACATCAGCGCCTTGCTCGCTTGAATGACTTGCTCAACGAATGGCGGGAACGGGGTATTGTATTTCCTCACGGCGATAGCGTCCGGCCCGCTGAATTACTCGAGTGGGAAACCAACCTTCCAGAAATCGAGACGACGATTGAACTCCACCTTCAAGCCCTGAGCCGTTGGAAGATGATCACGAAAGTGTGGCAAGACGAAAGCGCAACCGGAGCAGAATATGCGGGTGTGCTCGAGCAGACTGAACAGTTTATCGATCATGTCGACCATTTGGACCAAAAATGGAAGCAAAATGAATTGGAAGCGCTCATGTTTATGGAAAAATATGAGCAAATGGGATTAGCGATGGGAGATTGGAGCGGAGAGATTCAAAGGGATCCGAGAAGCGCTCTCCAACAATTGAAAAAGAACCAACACCGGTTCGACCTTCGTTTCGAAAGTATCGAGAAACTAGCAAGTATTGACACTTCATTTGAAGCAAAAGAGGAAGTCGATGCACGTATTGCTCTGCTCAAAGAGATGGATGTGAGTCTTGAAGTGCTTGAACATACGAGCCTACTCATCGAAAAAATGGGCCGACGTGGAGCACGACACCGAAGAATGTTGGAACAAGACTGGAGACAACTTGTCACAGAAGGTAAAGCACAGGATTCTGTTGCCACGTCAAGTTTTACACTTGCGGAGTTCGAGAGAGAAATTGGTCATGTTCGTCAATTTGGTACTTCGAGTACTGCATCCAAAGTAGGTGGGTCAATTGTAGCTGGCGAAATACATCAACGATTGGTGCGGCGAACACAGCAAGAACTAGCAGTCCTACAATCCTCAGGCTGGAATGTTCATCAGTTGCTCATCGATGTTGAAAGTAATCCGGTTGGTGTCGCTCAAAAGTTGAATGCCTTTCGTGCACCTGTAGAAGCATATTCAACTCAAATTCGCCGCTTAATCCACCTCCCTTGGCACCGGGACATCGCACTTGCATTGGAAGTCCAACAGCAATTACGAGACCCCACACAACTGAGTTCGGTTTTCGGCCGAGTGGCATCGTTCGCTCAGCATCTCGCAACTCGCAAAAGTGAAGACGAAAATTTTGTTTTTGAAGCATGGATGCCACAACCAACTCGCCAAACGCTCGTCCCTGTTCCTGAGCACACTGCTCGGCAGACGATGGTTCCAAAAGACGCTCTTGGTGATGCTTACGAAGCAATACTTGAAGCCATGGAAGACGATACTTCTGACATCGAAAGCGAAGAGATGAAGGTAGAACCGCTTTCCAAACCTACTACAGAAAAGACCGGTGAAAAATTGGATACTCGGGACAATACAGAGAGTATGGAAGAGGCCCATCCTCCCGTCCAAAGTGTAGATGAAGTCTCGCCAAAGGCATCAACTCAAACCAAAACAGAACCTGTTGAAACTCTGGCCCCTATGTTGCCCAAGCAGGAAACACCTGTTCATCAAAAGAAAATTGCAGAGCCTATCAAAATCACTGCATCACCAACAGTATACGAAAATCTCGTCCTTTTCCTTCGGGCCTTAAACCTCGATAACTACGCCGATGATGTTGAACTCAATGGCGAAGATGCTCTGCCAAATGTCCGGCGTGGTCTAGCCAAACATGTTGGCGTATCTCCGCGCGACACAAGGGTCGACAGAATGCTACGCATTGCTCTGCGGTTAATGCCTCAAAACAATGAATACGATGAACGTAAATCTGAGTTGTTGGCTTTGATGGCAGGGAATCTGAAAGCAATGCAACGATGGATGCGCTCCCGTTTGGAACATCGCCACTCCGGCTCAAGCGACCGTTTCCTCGAAGATGCTCGACAACTTGGAATTGCTCTCAAACGTATCCCGGGCCCGGGGCATCCGGTCCCACTGAACGCTGACGACTACGACTTACCTCCTGCAAACGATGTTACTGGCCTAGAATCTGAAGTCAAGCACTTGATTGCCCACTTGAATCTACCTACGGCCGGCGGAATCAAAGCATAATCATGAAAGTTCATTGAGCAGGCTGTTTTGCTCCTCTTCACTTAGCGTGTCTTCTACTGGCGATGCTGTTACTGCAACTTCAGGCGCATTTGGCATTGGGGCATCAAGAGGAATTGGCCCGCCGGCTAAGCCGAGTGGAGGGGGTAAAGGCATTCCACCTGCGATTGGTGGAAGAGGTGTTGGAGGAGGTATTGGCGCAGCGGGAAGTGGCGTTGCTACCGGTGGCCCTGCCATTAGGGGCGGTGGAGCTGGAATGTTTTGTGGTGGAGGTGGAATGGCTGGAATTGGTAGTGGGGTTGCCGTCGGCGGCCCAGGAATGGGTTGTGGTGATGGGGAAATCATCTGAGGGGCTGCTGGAACAGGCGAGGGGGTGGTCGCCAACATTGGCGATGGAGCCATAGGTAGACCGGCG
>JAQXFL010000130.1 GCA_029250345.1 Candidatus Poseidoniaceae archaeon | reverse complement strand
ATGGATGCGAAGATTCTGAAAGACCATGGGTCGCCGTCAAGGAAGACAACGACTGGCAAATCCCATTCTTCGCTCATTCGCTTCATGATTCGCCGAGTTGAACGCGCTGGTTGACCCTTGAGGTGTAAGAGGCCACAGCGATAATCCTCATCAAATCCGTTTTCGATAAGCCGGTCAAACATACCACCTGTTTCGATGGCCATAATGAAATCGATATCGTGCTCAAGAAGTTCAATCTTTTCGAGTTCAACGTTGTAGGGCACTCCATAGCCAGAGTCTCCGACATCGTCGCGAGCGTTAATTCTCATCCATTCACCACGGCGGTTTCTCTCACGCAGTGTGAGGTTTCCAATCATACGAGCGCCGTCTTCTTCCGGCCGTAATTTGAAATCTTCACGCAAACATTTTGTTACAATTTCCAAATCTTCTGCTAAGTTATTCGAATCGTTTTGACTTCCAAACTTACCCATGCCCCAACCCTCGGAAATATAGTACATTTCTCTCAGGGTGGAAGATTTTCCAGCATCCAACATTTCCTCGATAAATTCGACCACATGAAGGGCACGTAGCAGTTGCTTAGCAGAGCCAAGGCTCGTTGCATCGCGAATTGATTGTTTCTTTCCGTATTTGTAAACGCCAAGCTTCTTGTCAAAGCCAATGTTGTTCTTCGTTCGAACAGGTAGCGTCATGGTAGGGGGTTCTCCTTTGACAATACGGTCGTACATTTCTGCGACGACTTCATGCATGGCTGCTTTCGTTTCTTCAGGCGTGTGCATTCGTGACATCAGACATCACCTCCAAACAAAGTGCGTTGTCCCTCTGGGGGTGCAACAGCAGGCTCAACAACTTCAGCAGCTATTGGAGCAGTTGCTGTGATAGAGGCTTCTTTGGAAATTGGTTCGGGTGAAGTCTCATTCTGTGTATCTTCGGATTGAGCACTTTCGCCTTCACTTTCAAGGAATAACTGCTCTTGTCGACGAATTTCTTGCAAGAACTTTTCATCCATTTTTGTCGCACCAATTACGTCTTGTGCTCCTCGGAACAGAATCTCAGTTTCCGTCCAATCTCCACGCTCAAGTCCACTTAGACTGAAAGTGATGTTTTTCCTCTCTCCTGGCTGCAAGGCTTCGAGTTTCCAAGCCCATACTCCGAGTGCTTCTTTCCGCCCTCCAGTATCGTTGTTTTCCATCTTAGCGCCAGACTTCTCAGGCCATGTTGCTAGAATGGTGTAGGCACGGGGTCGAGTGGTATAATTGAACAGTACAATGTCAACATCAGTCTGCTTCGTTTCTTTGTTCCATACAGTTGTTGATTCACTGATGACGGCTGACATGATTTTGGTTATCGAACCCGATAGTTCAGGGACTGGACGGTTCAGCAGTTGAGCCGATTTTTTAGCAATCGCTGGTAAGATGTCGTTAATGAGTTCGAACTTTTCCTTCGTCTTAGCCATCTTCTTTTTCTTTTCCAAGTGCTTTCGCAAGCCTCTTCCCATTTCCAGCATTGCTTTGCGGGCTTCTTCCATGACTTCGCCGTTGTCAGCAAGCGCTTCTTTTGCTTCAGATGTGAATTGAACGTTCGTACTCGCAAGGTGGACGAGGATAGCGGCAGGACCCTTTGGAACGCCTTTACCGCCAGCCTGATCTAATCCGTATTGCCGCCAGTCAACACTCTCGATTGCTTTAGTCAGTAAACATCCACCCTGTTGGTACATGAGCGGAACGCGATTGGCAAACCGCAGAATCTCCACGGGTTTGTCACCTGCCATTGAACCGCCGAAAATCAAACCGACCTCAACTTGGAACGGGTTGCCTTGAGTCACGTTAGGCACGCGAGTGAGCGTTGTTACGAAACGAGAGTCAATGGTTTTCGACAGTCCCTTTTTGATGAGGATTTCTTCGATCGGCGACAGACAATTGGTTGGTGGTTTGAGCAGTTTAGCTGGCTGTCCATTGAACAACCGTTCTCCTTGGAATGCTTCCAAAAGGTTACGAATATCGTCCCCCTTGATGGCTTTCATTTTTCGTGTGCCTTCAAGTTCTGCAGCTTGACACAATTCTTTGCGAGCACGGTTTGTTACGCCAGAGAAATTATTCAAGAGGAAATGGTTCAAATTCAAATCGTTGGATTCTGCTACCATCCTCTGCAACTGCCCCAGTTCAATGCCGTGTGGGTGTGGCTTGATGCTCTCCACTTTGGTCGGCAAGCGCTCAGTCACTCGAGTCCAATGGTGCGTCTCGCCCTCAGGGTCGATGAAGATAATTTCTGCGTGGGGGTTGACGATGCTTGTCATGCGAAGGTACTGCCAGACGCTTTGACGGCCTTTCTGGTACTTCGCTTTCATTTGTGCGGTGACTTCAGTACCGTGTTCCTTTGAACTACCGTCCTCATTGTACCACATTTCACGACCTGCGTTTGCTTTCGTGGCCTTGTTTTTTCGAGTGTCGAGGCCGATATCGACAACGGCAGCAGTTGGTTCAGTGGCAATTTTTGAGCGAACATGGGTCGTTCGTCCGGTTGTGAGTTGACAATACATGACAACACCGGTAATTCCGATACCTTGCTGTCCACGGGATTGACGTATGGCGTGGAAACGAGAACCGAACAGTAACTGGCCGAAGACTTTCTCAATGCTTTTTTGAGGGATTCCAGGGCCGTTGTCTTCGACAATGAGTTTAATGATGTCCTTCTTTGGATCTAACTTTGTTATTTGAATGCGAATGGTTGGTAAGATTCGCGCTTCTTCACATGCGTCAAGGGCGTTATCAACGGCTTCTTTCACTGCAGTGATGAGTGAACGAGCGAGCGAGTCAAACCCGAGGAAGTGTTTGTTTTTCTCAAAAAACTCTGAAATGGCGACTTGTTTTTGGTTTGACGCGAGTTTTTGTGCTATGCCAGACATGGGTCTTCCTCCAACCAGGTCCTCCTTCGTCCGAATGACGTCGGGCCTATGTGGTAAGCAACCTTGCTTACCGACGGTTCTTAATGTCTAAGACTCCACTTCATCAACGACTACGGTTTGAGAACCGGTAAGAGGTACTGAAGTATCTATGATGAGGTTCAGTTCGAAAGGTGCCAATGAACTGCAAACAATGCCAGTAATCCCCATGGTGTCGAAAGTAAACAGTTGCAGGTTCCTCACGTTATGTGAACCGCAAATCATTAGTGTCGCCGCTGCAAACAACGAATAATGGCGGAAAATCATGGAGATTCAGACGAATCTGCAGATGTCGAGATGGTTGATTCCAAATCAAAAAGAACGCTTTACTATGCTCTTGCCTCTACTTTTGCCTTCATTCTTTACTCATTTTTAGTACTCGGTTCTGTTGGCAAGTGTTTCGAACTCGAGGGAAGCTCAAACTTAGGACTTACATTTACCTACGATCTACAAACGGTACAGAGTTTCTTTGAATTGAGGAATCAAGAACAACTTGCATGTTACGGTGATTTTCTGAAAATATGGGATGTAATCTACGCAGTTATTTATGCTGCAATGTATTCATTTTGGATAAAGTATCTTCTCGATAAAAAAGCACTGCTGTTCTTGGTTCCGATACTGGCGATGGTTGCAGATTGGAGCGAGAATTTTATTGAGGTTGTTTTGATAAATAGATATCTTGAATCGCAGTCAATCTCAGAAACACTTGTTTCATTGGGATCGACGATAAATACGGCAAAATGGATTTTCTTGTGCCTCACTTACTTCATCATTTTGTACGGTATTGCAACAAAAGTAAAATCGGCCTTTATGTCTCGAAGGACGGATATTAAGCTCAATTAAACATGTTTTCATCCCATGAAGTGATGATTCCTGTGAAAGCAGATGCAGCAACGGTAAGCGGGCTAGCAAGGTAGAGCTTTCCAGGTCCGGAACGACCTTGGAAATTACGATTGATTGCAGACACAGTCACTTGTTCAGGAGTGATGGAAACACCTGGGCCTGCCCCGATACATGCGCCACAGCCCGGGTCGATGAGTTTGACACCAACTCGACCAAACAAATCATGCCACCCTTCTCGAACAGCCATGTCCTTGACGATGCCAGAGCCGTATTGGATGTAGAAATCAACACCGTCTTTGACTACGAGGCCAGCCTCTTCTGCCGCTTGGCAAACTTGAGCATAATAGGCCACATCGTCTGCTTTACCAGCAGTACATGAGCCTCCGTAGGCAATGTCAATCGAGACGCTTCCGATATCGGCCACGTCTGCTCCGTTCGTTGGGTCACTCGGGATTCCTTTGTTCGGGTCACCCGGATGTGCAACCATCGGTTGAATTTCGGACATGTTGATGACGTGAACGCCGCCATCGTAGTGTGCGCCTTGGTCAGGGTGAACGGCGAGCCCTTTCTGAGTTTCAATATCAAGGTGCGGCTGGGCAGCAATCATCCAGTCATAGAGCAGGTCGTCAGCTTCGCAAATGCCAGTGCGGCCAGAACATTCAGTTGCCATATTACACAAGGTTGCTCTCTCGTCAACAGACAATCCAGCAAGTCCTGGGCCACCGAATTCCATGCTGCGGTTTAGGGTGAGTTCCTTACGCGCATGGTCGGCGAGGATGAAGAGGATGACGTCTTTGGCAGTGCACCCGGGTGCAAGCGTGCCTTGAAGATCAAATCGAATCGATTCAGGAACCTTCACAAAAGTGAATCCAGCGCTGATGAGGTTGGCGTATTCTGTTGCGCCAACCCCCCAAGTCAGTGCGTTTGAAGCCCCGCCCATGCAGGTGTGGGAATCTGTTGCTTGGATGAAATCTCCAACTTCGATGAACTCTTCACGTGCAACCTGGTGGCAAATGCCAGGTGAAACGCCATTTTTTGCGGAATAATCACGCACCTCAGTGTGCTGTTGGAATGCAATTTGCAAATCTCTTAATGTCTGCACTTTGTCCATGAAGGGGACAAACTTAGGGTTGTGATGTGCATAAAGCAGGTGATCTTCGAACACGGCGAACTTACCAGGATTCGGCAGGGTGTATTCATTGCCGTATTCTTCTTGCAAGAAGGTGTGAACTTGAGCGGTTGTAAACTCGTGGGAATAGCCACCTTGAACTTGAGCGATGACCGGGTCTTCGGGTTTGACGCACTGCCCGTCATCTTGTCCTACGAGATTTCGGGCTATGATTTTCTCAGCCATGGTCATTGCGCGTGGCGGCGTTTCGATAGCAGGAAGTTGAATTTCTCCCGCCTTGAGTGATTTAGCAAAAGGAAACAGCCCACCTTTTTCTAGGATAATTTGAGTAACTTCGTCGTATTGAGATGTGAATTCAGCCAGGTCAATTTCTTCGCCTTCTTGGAGCCTTTCAAGCATAGCGTGATTACCCATTATTTGCCCAAGATTGATGTTGTTTCGTTCATGGATTGGAGCGAATGATGCAGCAATAACGATGTTGATTCCAGCCCAGCGCTCGCACTGAGCAGCAGTCTCTCGAGAAGACCCAGTTCCCTTGCGTTGGCCAGATACAATGACTTCGAAATTTCCATTTTTGAGTGCATTTTCGTTGAAGACTCTCAAGCCGTTGTGCATCAATCCAGCGTAAGCGTTCTTTGCAATTTCAGCCGGGTCATGGTCAAAGCATACCCAAGCGGGTGTCATTACATCGGTATTGATATCGTCAAGCAAATCGTCGACGGTGAGATCTTTCATCTTGAGATTGAGGCCTTCATACAGTTGCTGTTTGATAAGTTCAAGGTCTTTTGTGAGGAAAAGAACCCTTTTTTCAGCGTTTAGAGCAACTTTTGCTGGCGGCCACTGGTCTCTCATCTTTCGCCCTCAAACCCTTTCAAGCGCTCAGTGTTCATAACCGGTTCGGGAATAATATTTGGATTTCCGCGGCGGAGAAGGCAACCTTTCCTTTTTTGTGTGTACTTAACTTTATACTTCAACCCGCATGAGTTTAAATACCATTACTTGTCGGGATATAATAAGGTTCCCTAATGAGTTGAGCGTTGAAGCTCGGCAAGGGAGTAAAATGAGGAATACACATGGATGAGCAACAAGTAGAAGATATCGTGAAATGCAGCGACTGCGCAAGTCGAAATTTAACCCGTGACGAAACACGCGGGGAAGTCATTTGTGATGACTGTGGTTTGGTTTTAGAAGACAATGTCATCGATCAAGGCGCAGAATGGCGTGTTTTCTCTCCTGAACAAGGAGACCAACGTGCTCGAACAGGTGCTCCAATGACGGTTATGCTTCACGACAAAGGACTGTCAACCGATATCGACTGGCAAAACAAAGACTATTCCGGTAAAACCATCAATTCACGCTACCGTTCACAATTCTACCGAATGCGTAAGTGGCAAAAGAGAAGCCGTGTTTCGAACGCAACAGAACGCAACCTCGCAATGGCTCTGGCTGAACTTGACAGAATGGCAAGCCGCTTGGAACTTCCAAAATCAGTTCGTGAAGCAGCAGCAGTCAATTACAAGAAGGCAGTTGACAAGCGTTTGATTCGCGGTCGTTCGATTGAAGGAGTCGCTGCAGCATCTCTGTACGCTGCTTGCCGCCAATGCGGTGTTCCTCGAACGCTTGATGAAATTGGACAAGCTTCCAGAACTGGACGCAAGGAAATCGGCCGTACATACCGTTTCATGGTCCGAGAATTGAAGATGAAAATCATGCCAACGGGTCCTGAAGATTACATCTCTCGTTTCTGTTCTGGACTCGGACTGGATGCTGAAGTTGAAGCAAAGGCATACGAACTAATCAAGGCAGCCCAAGAAAAGGAATTGACCAGTGGCCGTGGCCCAACCGGTATTGCAGCATCGATTATCTACATCGCATCCGTACTCTGCGGTAAGCGAAGAACTCAACGTGAAGTTGCTGAAGTTGCCGGTGTTACAGAAGTTACCATCCGTAACCGCTACAAGGAATTGATTCAGAACTTGAACATCGAACTTGACATTTGATTGCTCCATTTGATTCCTCGAGGTTTCAGCATGGGTAGAGAACGAATGAAGTTATCAGACCGCGTCTTTGAAGCGGTCGAAAGCGGTCTTCTTCAAGCAATGGAAAGAGGAACTGTGGCTTGGCCACTTCCACAACCACCAGTGACCGACCCTGACTTCCCGCCAATCGAACCTCGCTCTCCTGCCAAGGTCACCGAGCAAGCACTCGGAATATTGCAAATGGACAGAGCAATGTTTGAGGCGAACCTTAACACTGTAGTCGACCTTATCGTTCCTCATCGAATGAATCTCAGTGATGATCCATTTGAAGTGCATCAAAAATGGCTTCATCGCCGTGTTGACAAAGTTGCTGAACGCCTTTTGTTCACGGTCGCCACTGACTGGCTTGCACAGGCATTCGATCACACAGCACCCAATACGGACCGATGGTGGTTGGCAATTGCGCTCATCAACGGTTTGTCTACCGTTCCGCACGGTCAACCGGTTCACCAAGGTTATCACTTGATTGAATCAATCGCTCTGGCTGAGCGCCCAGGCACTTGGCACACTCAACCAGACATTGGGCCGCATCAAGTTGAATGGAATCCACATGCAGTGATACCTCGTAACACCGGAGTTGTTGCTCATGACGCTGGAGTCGAGGCTGCAAAATGGCTCATGGAGAAACTTGAGAACGGTTCAGTCGAGCGTCGCCTTCTGCTTATGGAATGGGTTCGATTACTCCTCCAACGTCCTAACCTTGTCGAACCATTGGGCCTCACCGCCTTGCTTCTACGCCGAGCATCTGATACTGAGCCCGAGGTAGCGGCACGCGTCACATTGTGTCTTGCCAAAGCCATCGAATTTGACCGAAATACTGGTCTTGAACTCGCTCAACGCCTTCATCAGCGTAAGGAGAAATTACTTCGAAGAGGCATGGCAGACGTTCTGACTCGGATGTTCCGCCGACTCGAGTGGGATGCGGTTCCATTTCTCAATGACATGTTGAAAGATGAAGATGAAGGAGTTTTAGCTGCCGCAAGCGCAACTGTCGGCGACCTACGTTTCCTTGATTCAGAACTTTGGGCCGATACAATGGCCGAACTTGCGACACATCCGCTGCCTATTGTACGAAGAAACCTCGTTCCGTTTTTACGCGATTACATCGAACAGTATCCTGAAGACGAACGTCGCCTCCTCCCGCAATTATGGCAAGATGGCGATGAAGTCGTTCGAACTCGAATGCGTGAATTGTTGATGCGTATGGAAGAAGTTTCACCGGACCACTTTGCAGCACGGCTCAATGATTTCCGTGAGCAAGGATGCGAATTAGAAGCACTTTGGGAACCGCTCACACACCGCAGACCAGAACGCAGCAGCCTTTGGCAAGCATGGTTTGCTGGAGAGGGTGAGCAACCGACCTCCCCCCCGCCTGTACCAGCACCACTCAGCGACATGGATGACTCGGGCGAATTGCCATCTGTGGAAGATGCATACGAACTTCTGGACCAAGAACTCGGCTTTATAGACGATTAGATTACTCTTCTTCGTCCACTTTAGCGAGTGGCCCGACTGTTATCAGCCCGACGTAAATACCGTTGAGCGTAACCAGACTGCCCGCTAAGGTGAGTATCATGCCCGTTGGTTCAGGCGTATATGCATCGCTTCCAGTCCAAACAAGAACATTTACCGACACCATCATTGAGAGGCCGACTAAGAGAACATTCTGCCATGTTTCACTGGGGTTCTTCCACAGATTGACAGTCGGTGCTACACCCTTCGTGTCGAATGCCCATCGGAACCAACTCAAATAGATCAAAATAAGTCCGACAAGGCCAACGAGGCCTCGTGAAAAGGAGCGTGAGTTCCATGGGCCTTCAGGTGTAATGTCTGCGAAGGATTGAGCGACAAGAATGATTCCTGCGATGGCGAACCAGCGCCACTCAACAGTTCTGCCCATGGACGACCGTAGGAGGGCTACGCTTGAAAGCCTACGCCACACAGCAGCCATCATGACGGCAGTTCGAGATGCATTGCTTGTTGCCGGTGGATTGGGAACGCGAATGCTGCCAGCGAGCGCATCTGTGCCCAAAGAGGCACTCCCATTAGTCGATGTACCAGTTCTCGTTCACTTGGCCCGAGAAGCCGTTGCCGCAGGTGTTGAACGGTTGCATATTATTTCCTCTCCTCGCAAAGACATGAGCGCTCTTCTGGGCGACCATGCTTGGCTCTTAGACCGCCGACCAGATCTTGACCCTCAACTACTTTCACCGTTTGCGGATGTCGAAGTTCACGTTCATATCCAACACGAACCACTCGGCCTTGGTAATGCCATCGAGTGCGCCCTTGATTCAATCGACGGTCCATTTTTGGTCCTACTCGGAGATAATATTCTGTTGGATCAACACACCCCACCTCATGCTTTCACTCCATCAAATGCGAGTCTGCAATTGGTCGAACATTTCCGATCCAATGGCTTGCCCTGCGTAGGTCTTCTTCCGGTTTTACCCTCTGAGGTTTCGAACTACGGGGTCGTTCGACTCGATGGCCAACGGATATTGGAGATTTGTGAGAAGCCCAACCCCGAAGATGCGCCATCGAATTTGGTGATTTGCGGTCGTTATCTTTTCACTTCAGATTCTAAATCACTGCTGAAAAAATACGATGTCCAAACCCACGGAGAACTTCAGTCCATTGCCCTACAACAGCATTGGATGAATCATGATGGATTACTGGGCGTTGAATTGAACGGATATCAATGGTACGATTCGGGAAAACCTCTACCTTGGCTTCAAGCACAGGTAGACCATGCTTTGCGAAGGAACGACTTGAGCGAAGAGTTCCGTTCTTGGCTCGCGGCCCGTCTTCAAGAAAATTAGCGCTGCCCAGGCTTCCAGAAGGTCAGCGGGACCGGCAACTCACCCTGCGCTTTTCGAAGTGCTAAATGGTCTGCGCGTTCGTTCCATCGATGCCCTCGATGCGCTTTGACATGCTCCCATGAGAGCGTTCGTACTTCGGCTACTGCATCCCATAGCGATTGGACATGTGCGACAAGTTCACGGTTGGCTTTTGCTTTCCACGCTCCACAAGCCAGGTTTCCAGCATACTGAGAGTCTGCACGGACAACAGCCGGTAAATCACCGCCTTCGATAAGAAGCCAACGAAGGGCTGCCGCAAAACCAGAGAGTTCAGCGGTATTGTTCGAGCCAACCTCGGCTCCGATGAAATCATTTTGCGATGGGTCGGTTATCACTGCATCAGCAAATTCTTCATGCAATTCGCCACTTCCACGTCCGAGTCCAGTATCGCCAGTTACGACAACGACAGCCCAAGCAGCAGGCGTTGATGCATCGACGTTCTGATTGCCTAAGCAAGAGCCGTCAACATAGAGGCTCCAGCGTTCACTGCTCACACTTTTCACTCGCCAATTTCTGACTTGTAGTCTGCAGCGCTCATGAGAGATTCAACAGCGCTTGGGTCATCCAACTTCATCTTTACAATCCAACCTTCGCCGTACGGGTCGGTATTCATGAGTTCCGGGGAATCTTCGAGTGCTTCATTCACTGCGGTGATTTCGCCAGCAAGCGGTGCAAAAATGGGAGATGCGGATTTAACGGACTCGACGATTGCGAACTCATCCATATCGGCAAGAGTTTCACCTTCGCCAGGTAGTTCGATGTAGACAATATCTGTGAGAGCATCTTGGGCGTGGTCGGTGATACCAATCACCACTTCGTCGCCTTCGACGCGTATCCATTCGTGCTCTTTTGTGTAGTATTGACCTTCAGGAATATCGCTCATATTAACGTCTCCGTAATACTCCAACCATCGGTATTTCATGAACTCACCGATGGAAACCGGTGTCTTTTCATTCGTCTCTTGCGGGTATGCCTACCCGGTAAAGGCCGGTAAAACGCTCAATTTGCCAAGGAAACCGTCGCGGTTCTTATTAGCAGACCAAGTTCGCTCCAAAACGAAGTCAAACGGCTTCAAGGGATGGGACCCTCATGAGCAGAGCATTTAGAGAAGGCGTAGCAAAAAATAAGCGAGTACGAGCACCAGTTCGAAGAAGGAATTGGAGTCCAGTACGTGATCTACAAGGCCTCAAAGCCCGTACTCAAGCCACAGGTTCTCAAATGGGGCCACTTGTTGAAATCCCTGCTATGGTTCGAATCGAAAATGAACACTGGGTCTTCGAACGTATTGAAGAAGGCACACTGTACAACATCACGCACAAACTCATACTTCACGAAGGAGACCAAGAGAAAGTAATCGGCGGGACAACAGACATGAGAACGGCAATGAAAGTTGCACAGTGCATGGCACAGAAGGAAAACCGAATCGTAATGATTCAACCTGTTTGAGTTCAGAACAGGCCCATAAACCATTGAACAACGCCTTGGTTGACAAGGTAAAAGAATGTCCCAATTCCGATGCACGCCGCGTAAACTTGGAAAGGAGTAATCTTCCAAGCGTCTTCCGATTCTTCGTCGAAATATCGAATAAGACCTGCAGCCTGTTGGATACCGCTACCGTCGGATTTCTTCTTTGAAGCCATGTGGACCACTCTCTGCGAGTTGCCCCCCCTTTATCAACGCGACGCGGCCAGGAATGTCATTCTTCTTCGCCATTTGCAGTTAAATCGACAAAGGCAATCTCTTCTTCAGCGCCATCATAGGTGAGCACGTGACCCTGAGGCACTTCATCCTCGAATCCTTCGGATGTACCGTTATCGTTGGCAGGGTCAGCTTCAATGAAATACGCTTCAGCCCTCGCTAATGCCCTTTCAAACGCAGGCGCATTGCCGTCAGCGAGAGCCCCGCGAGCTATATCTAAATCATAATGAGCAGAATCGATTGACAGCATTGCTTGTTCGTTCTCGTTTGCATCGCCCTCACGGGCTTGGTTGAGTCGCTTTTCAACGGCTTTACCTTGTTCTTCCAGTGCAAACAACTGTTCATCGAACACTGCCCTTGCTATCTCCAACCCCTTCTTCCACGCCACTTCATTCGACTTGAGAGAAACTTCTCCAGTTTGCTTTGAAAGGAAACGGTTTGCTGCTGATGAATGGGAAAATTCCCATGGACGATGTGAGAGAGATGCCGAAAGATCGTACATTAAGCGAGCGTACGATGCCGGTGAACCCTCCAATTCAATTCGATTGAGATACCCCGAATTGAATAATCCCAATCCCCAGTACGAACGCGAAGAAACCGCAACCCGCAATTCTCCACTTTGCGTTAAGAATGACCAACGTTGCTCGTTGAAATTCGGCTGTTCTGAGAAAACTGGTGTTTCAGGGTGTTCCAAATGGGCAAGAACATGCGTCGCCACATCGCCAAGATATACGATTTTACTCGGTAAGGTGAATGATTTTGGACGGAGAAAGCCGGTATCTAATTCCACTCTATGATTTGCTTTTGCCTTCCCGACTTGGGCATAGACAACAATGGTATTGCCAGAGGTGTCGAGTTTGCCCATGGTCAATGCAATCGTTCACGCACCATCAATCCAATGCATTGTTGCAAGTTTAACGGGAGAAGTATTGATGAGTAGCGCCCCGCATGGACTGGTAGGTGAGCCCATGGCTGGAAAGGGAGATTCGAAGATTGAGACATTAACTGCATTGCCCGGTATCGGCGCTGCAACAGCGAAGAAGTTGGTATCTGCGAAGATAGATACCGTCTCGAAAGTTGCATCCGCTGGCTCCAAAAAACTCCAAGAGGCAGGCCTCAGTGCTGCGGTTGCTAACAAAATTAGCGCCGCTGCTAAAGCCGCAGATAAAGCCTCAGATGCGGCAAAGAAGGCAACCACGAAAGCCAAGTCCGCAGCCAAATCGACCGCTAAGAAATCCACATCTGCAGCTAAATCCGCTGCTACAAAATCAAAGTCGGCTGCTAAGAAGGCTACCACGAAAGCAAAATCTGCAGTCAAGACTACCGCTAAGAAATCCACATCTGCGGCAAAATCTGCGGCAGAAAAGACATCTTCTGCAGCGAAGAAAGTCGTCGATAAGGTAACTGAAAAGTCGAGTGAAAGTCAGACCGTTGAATCCACGAAATCTTCCGACGGGCGCAAAGGTGGCACGCTCCGTATTCCACGCAGCGTCAAAGACATGCCATGGTTCAAAAAGAAGTGAACACGCTTCATTCAAGGGTTAGTATTGAAAACCGTCACTGTGCACATTGCCACATGCCTCGGCGTAAGTACGGTCGTTTACGTAAAACCGTCGAAATGCCATCAAAAGAAAATTGTTCACGCTGCCGTTCGGGGAAATATTGCCCCATCGAAGGGCACAGCGGCCAGGCAATCACGCCTCATCGAACATGGGCCGGCCCACGGACGGTCAAGAAACGCAAACAGAAGCGAAAGTAGTCACTCAATGCCTACCGAACTTGTGGAAGGGGTCGTTTCAACCAGTTCTTCTCCCTCGTTCTCGGTTGCAGCAGCAGCAGCCTCAAGCGTTTGCCGTGTTGCTTGCGCTCTGTGATAGACTTCACGAAGTGTTTGGTCCGAGATTTCCAGATAGACTCGAGTCGTTGCAATACTTGAATGGCCCAGAAGCCGTTGAATTGTTACCAAATCAGCACCGCGTTCCAACAGACCCGTAGCAAAATTATGTCGAAGTACGTGAGGGGTGAGTTTTCCCTTTGGTAGGTTTGCTTGAACAGCGAGTTTGTCCATCAGGCGTTGGACTCCACGCGGCTGAAGGCGTCGCCCTGCAGAATTGAGTAAAAATGCAAAATCCTCATTTCGAACTCTCGCCTCTCGTATTGGAATCCAAGCGTGTATGCGTTCAAGTGTTCTTCGAGTGAAGAGTACGAGACGGTCCTTGTCCCCTTTGCCACCGTATACGCGAGCTGAGCCGTCCTCAAGATCGATATCATTCATGTCAAGATTGCATACTTCACTCACCCGCAAGCCGGTATCGAGCATCATGGTAACCAGAATGGATGCAACGGGGTCTTCGCTTACCGATGCCGCTTCCAAGACCATTGTCATTTCTCGGCGGTTGAGTGTTCGAGGCAAACGCTTTCCCGCTCGCGCCCGCACCAAGTGGTCGGGCCAACGGTGACCAAGCCATTTGAGGAGGTGCCGTGCTGCTGCGAGGCGAGCATTGTATGTGGTTGGACGTAAGTCGGAAAGACCGTGCGTCCATCGATCTATTCGGCCGCTAAGAGGTTCCATGCGTTCGGCCAACTCATAGACTGTAAGATTCTCATAATCGCTTTGGCTGAGAACATCTTCGTTTGGAAGAGTGGTTTCAATGAGTGCTCGTAAACCGCTTGCGTACGATTTTTGAGTATTCTTCGACTTGTTTTCAGCCTTGAGCGTCTGCATGTAGCACGAAAACCACGGCAAATCTTGCATGTGAATAAGACGGGGTGGAAGGGTAACTGCGACGTCATTGAGCCTCATTTGGCTCGGCCTCAATGCCTTGCGATTCCGCTCCGTTCCTTTTCTCGTATTCATTGGCGTTCCCCGCCTCTCGCTTGTGGCGAGTGTGCATCCCGTGCTCCGAAGAGCAGGATGCAAGAAGGTGAACTCCCATATCAAACCACCGCGCGATTTGAGGATTCAACCCAACGGTATGAAGCACTCCGCCAATCGCCGAATCAAGCATTGGTTTCTTCCGAATCTGGAAGAGTAAAGGCCTTCTGGGGCACATCAAGCATGGCTTGTCGTAGTGAATTCCGAAGTTCGGTGAGTTCACCATAGCAAATCAACACATCTTCGTATCGAAGTTGAATGTCATCACTTGGATTCCACAGAAGACTGTTGTCTCGAGACAATGCAAAGACTGGAATCCTCGAACTGGAATTGAACAAGTCTGCGAGCGGTTGACCGACCAATTGAGGATGGTTCTTAATTTGCAGAGAAAGCACACCAGAACCCGGAACGGTCCGTAACAATTGGTCGAGGTCCACTTCTGAAAAGGCAGTCTCACTGGTTACATAATCGATGATTTCACCTGCGACATTGACCCCACTTGCCTTTTCGATTCCTTCGAGACCTGGAGAGGAATTGACTTCGAGAACCAATGGACCATTTCTTGCTTCCAAGAGGTCGACTCCTGCGATATGGAGTCCAAGAACTCGGGCTGCCCTGCACGCTGCTTCTTCAAACTCAGGTGGCAAGTCGACTTTTTCGACAGTCCCATTGAGGTGGTAATTGCTTCTAAATTCTCGCCCACGTGCTTTCCGTCGCATGCTGGCAACGACCCGGTCACCAACGACCAACGCCCGAATATCCTTGCCGTGGGATTCAGCAATGTATTCTTGGATAAGAACAGCTCGACCAGTGAGCAACAATCCTTGGACAAGATTTCGTGCTTCGCGAATCGTGTGGCGAAGGAATACGCCTTGCCCTTGTGTTCCTTGTGTTACCTTGATGACAACAGGCAAGCCTCCAACGAAATCGACGGCTGTTTCGACATCGATAATGTCACGAACGTATGTCGTTCGTGGTACAGGAATCCGGTTACGAGCGAGAATTTGCGAAGCGTGCAATTTGTCTCTGCTCTGTAGGATGCCAGCGCCTGTGTTTGCAGTCCATATGCCGAGTTGTTCGAGGTGGCGTAAAACTGCAACACCATGCTTGGTGATTGAGTGACCTATTCGAGGAATAACTGCGTCGTAGTTGAAGGGTTCACCGTTGTGCAATATGTCTATTCGGCCATCGGCAACGAACAGGGAGAACTTCATTGGGTCGGCAATGTATGGGTCTAAGCCACGTTTTCTCGCCTCTTCGGCGAGCCTTCGGGTGCTGTAGAGACGAGGTCCACGAGAGAGAATCGCAAGCCTTAGAGCCGAATTGCGGGGGTTTTCACCGTCGTGATTCGTGGCGTTCCCCTCCATACCTGTCGCTGTTCCTCCGCGCCTTTCAAGTGCTCGCTTGAAATCGGGGTAAACATGTCCGATGAGGATGCAGCGGCTGCCAGTGAAGAAAATACTGCTGATGCAGATCAAGATGAAGCAGCTGAGGCACTTACTCTTGAACAACGACAAGAGGAACTCAAGAAATCTCGGTGGAATGTGTTTTTGTGGCTCGGTATTGCTGTTTTGATGTTTTCCTTCGCCCTTTTCCCAATGCCGTTTAGCGCAGATTACGACAATTTCACAAACTCTGCTGAGAAAGACATTGGATTTGTTTGGGGCCCTTCTCTCCCTGGGGATGATTTGTTTGACGCTTCCATGAACTTGGACGTTACAGCATCAAGTCCACCCCCCGAGTCAGGCAGCCTTATCGAAGCCTATGCACTCAAAGTGGACAATTGTCAACAAAACCTCGGCGAATTTACCGTGATTGCCAAGAACGGCACAGATCATGCCTACCAGCATCAAATCATGGACAAGACGCCAATTACTGGACAAGAGTACACATTCGAGTTCTCTTTGGACCCTGGCCAATACTGCATCATCGTTCAATATGTTGATGCCAATGGAGATATCAATTCTAACCCGAACAATGATCTTGCAGTCAATGGGAAAGTGTGGTCCAGTCAAACGATAGGTGGCTTGCTCGGAATCATTTGTCTCTCCCTCTCCGCATTCGCCTTTATCGGAGCGCAAAAGCACGGTGCACACATCAAAACTATACTCGAAAACGGAGATGAATCGACAGAAGAAAAAGTTCTTGCTTCTCTCACCGGGGCTCGAATCGCTTCAGGTCCAACCGGCGCACCTCCCAGCGATGGCCCAAGTGGTCCTCCTCCGAGTGCAGGTCCAAGCGGCCCACCATCTCCTTCTGAACCTGCACCAACTGAAACTGTACCATCTGATACAGCACCAGCATCAGCTGCCGAAGCAGTGTTTGAACCTGCAGAGAACGGTTATTTCTTCAAGAAATTGCCAGACGGCACATACGATCAAACGGTATATGTTCAAAATTCAGACGGTGCATACGTGCCGCATCAAGGCTAATCGCAGTCCTCTCGCCCTTCAAAATCCATGTTTTACGAGATACATTTGGGGTCATACTTGAAAGGGAATGACGACAGGCATCATGTGAGGGTTTGGAATGTCGAGTGAGGAAATCTCTTCTTTGACCGTTGCCAAACTCAAAGCATTGTGCATCTTGAACGACCTACCAACATCCGGAAAAAAATCCGAACTTGTTGAGCGCCTTCTTGAGTTCGGCTTGTCCAAAAAAGAAGTAGGATTGCCTCAACAAGAAGTGGAAAAGGTGGTGGAAAAACCTGTCAAATCCGCTCCAAAAGAAGTATTTGAAGAGGAAATCGTCCTTTCTCTAGAAGACGAAGACACGCTCACTCCAGTTGTTGAAGAAGCAGTTGAAAAAGCAGAAAAATCGCTTCCGATGGTGCTTGACGCCGAGATTCTTGATGCTGACTTTGCTGACGACGAACCTGAGATTTCCAAAACATCTGCTAAGAAAGAGGTTCAAAAGAGGGCCAAGTCAGAACACGCCCGAGAAAACCCGACCACACTTATGGATATGATTCGAAAACCGCAAGTGGCAGCGGTTCTCCTTGCTGTTGTCATCTTGAGTGCCGGCGGATATTACTATCTGGATAATCAATTGGATTCGTTTACCGCAGACCAACTCCGGTACGGGGACCGAATGCAGTACCAAATTTCTGGCGATCAGAACGGGCTAGCCACCTTCCTTGCAACAGAAGGTTTTGTTGAACTGGTAATGGACCAAATCGATACGGAAGATGATATTTGTAAGATTTCTGCTGAATTCAGCGGTTCAGGTAGTCTTGAAATCACCGAAGGTGGTTCGAGCGAGCTTGTCAATGAGGGCGGTTCTAAAGATCGATTAGGAGCGGTACGCGTTGTAGGTGGGATGGGTGCTGAATGGCTTTCAGTTGAAAACGTGAACACCAATTCACTGAACCCGTTCCGTGTGAACCGCCATCTTTCCATCGGCAACATTTGCGACATCGGTGCAATCACTGCTTCGGGTACTGCAGACCTCACCTCCACAACGCACACAGAATTGAGAAATCAAGACACCAAATCTACGCAGCTTGAATGGGGTTTTGACCTCCCTTCTCCAATTGGAAAATACCAAGGAACAACAGTGAGTTACGGCGTTGGCGGTTTACTTGGCGGTATTGAAACACTGGCGCCGGGTCTGGCTCTCATGCTGCAACCAGTTGAAATCCAAGAGTTGTTTGCGAATGACCTCATCGATGAAGGGGCGACTGGAAGCAATTTGGGGTGGGATTGGAGAGTATTGGGTATCGACGAACTCAACGGTAATCCTGTGTGGAAAATCGTAGCCACACACCACGACATCGAAGCATACTGCCTTGGGACAGCGACAATGAATCTGTGGGTCGAATCAGGAAACCCTTGGGCAGCAAAACAGACGGTTGATGTGCTCATCTCAGAGAATCAGGCCAGCCAATCGGGCTGCTCACCTACTTCCCAGTTGCTCAACGATTATGTTCTTCCTGATGGGGAATTGGAACTCCATCACACATTCACGAAGTCTTCACTTCAACGTGGTCAAAAGCAACTTGATTTAGGGTTGACTTACGCATCAATACCGTTAGCCAACCAACTTGGTCCTTCCAGTGATGAATTGGAGACTTGGGGAGATTATGATCTCCACATGCCTGATGATTCTACGCTTCGACAACACAGTTTCGAGGACGCTATCGCCTGCTTTGATTCTTGGCCAAATACAATAGCGCCTGGAGCCGCCAATGCATTAGAAAACGAAGGCTATATCTGGCGAGGAACAACCAAACAAATCTCCTCAACAGTGACGCAGTGGAATGTTTCTTGGGTTGCGTCCGATGAGCAAGCAGGATGGGTTCAATTTAATTTGACTGGAACTCCAAATGCTGAAAATTGTCAATATGACAAGCGCGGCGATCTTGACTCTACAGCTTTCAATCGAGATTCGATACCGAAAACCCTCAACATTACTTCTTTTGAATCTCGGTTAACCGATTCTTCAAACTATGGCGTTTTGGTTGGAGAAGACCGATTCTTCACATCGTCAGGCGCATACCAAGACGGCATTCAGGTCGGTTACCTCATCGCCGTACCTGGCAACGACATCGGCTCTTTATTGTCTCAAATTGGAGACGGAGGAGATGGTGCAGTTACTCTGGACATGTCGAAAACATGGGATGAAGACGGCCTAACCAAGCAGTTGAACTTACTCGCTGATGCTGAGGAAGGAAGGCTCATCGGCTGGAGTTTCATCACTTCTCGAGTCTGATTACTTCCAGCGGTTTTGGTTTGTTTGGATGTTGCTTTGCGAACCGGGACGTCCGTACTGAGACAAGCTTGGCGCCGCCTGTACATCTGCATACATGGGTGGCATTGGTGGTGAATCAAAGCCTTGTGGTGGCTGCTTTGGCCGATAAGAAGGTTGTTTGGGCCCTCTGCGAATAAACAGTAATACGAGCAGTAGCAGAACAACCACTGCACACAAGACCAAGGGGAGCATGTATTCTTCAAACGGACTGTCTGAGTTTCCTTCGTTCATGTCGGTAGTTGTTGTTGGATTCGTCTCCTCAGGGGTGGGTGGGTTCCACACGCTGTAGTAGACCATCCATGTTGTTTCGAAGTAGCCGTTTTCCTCGAAAACCACCGCTTTGTATTCATACGGGCCTGCCGTTCCGTTGTAGGTGCATAATTCCTCAGCCATCGGAGTAACTTGGTTTTGGCAATTGAAGACCGGTTGATTCAGTGTAGGGCCTTCATCGAGGAGAGTTTGGTTGAAGAACCACTGAACAGTAAGATTGAGTCGGGCAATTGACTCTTCAGTCATGTTGAATGAAACACCGAGAGTGAGATTTTCGCTGGTAGCGTTAATGATGACGTACGGCTCTGAAGGAACTGAAAGAATGAACGACTCCTTGTCGACAAGTTCATCGATAGCATCGTCGCAATCATCGTCCAGTCCGTTCCAAATTTCGGTTGCCCCCGGATATCTCAATGAACTGTTGTCATCGCAGTCAGTAAACCAGTAGAAACCATCGTTGTCGGCGTCTGCGTCGTACACATTTGGATTTGAAAACGTCGTAAACACTTCCACCCCATCATTGAGGCCGTCAGCATCGGTATCGTTGTCAAACGGATTCGTATTCAGTTCTAGGAATTCAACCAAATCCAAGATTCCATCATCATCTGCATCCGTGCCGATAAAGTCCTCATCGGTATCATCATCGCAATCGTTATCGATACCGTCGAGGAGTTCAAGTGCGCTCGGGGAAATGTCAGCATTCGTATCGTTGCAATCCTGGAACCAGTAGAATCCGTCCATATCTGTATCGTTGTCTTTGACCAGTGGGTCGCTTGAGTAGGTCAGAATTTCAAGGCCATCAATTAACAAATCTCCATCGGTATCAGCTAATGTAACACTGGTCCCAAAGATGTGGTATTCTGCGAAATCGGATAAGCCGTCATTATCCGTGTCCGTGATGTTGAAACCCTCGTCCCATTGACCGTCGCAATTATCATCAATGCCGTTCAGTAACTCCGCTGCTCCAGGGTAAACCATTGGATTCGTATCGTTGCAATCATCAAACCAGTAGTATCCATCTGCATCGAGATTCGGGTCTGCAACCAGTGGGTCTGTTCCATGGATCAAGACTTCAGCACCATCGTTGAGTAGATCGCCATCTGTGTCAGCCATCAAGGGATCAGTTCCGTTGACCAAAATTTCAACACCATCGGAGAGGCCATCGCCATCTGTGTCGTCGAGCAGGGGATTGGTCCCATACATGAGGACTTCATCTCCATCACCAATGGTGTCGTCATCACTGTCGTAGTCATTAGGGTCAGTTCCATACACGTTTGACTCGTTGAAATTCGTGAGATTATCGCCGTCTGAATCAATGTCAAGTTCCGTGCCATAGAGGACCAATTCCCATGAATCGAGAGTGCCGATGTTACCAGATTTCTTGTCTTCGACGGTAAGTGTCCATTCACCCCTACAATCTTCGTCCCAATTGTGAACCGTTGAAAATCGCCAGTTGTTGTAATCTGAACCTCCGTCATTGTGTTTTTCGCTGAGCACGCTTTGAGTTCCTGACGGGCTGGTGAGCACAACTTCCAAATCACCGCGTGATTGATGTGTGATGTCCACGATGACATCCACATTCTCAGCGCGAATCGGTTCAGAAACCATTGTGTTTACAGTAACCAAGTTTGCGTTGTTATCTGGGATATCGCATTGTGAGCAGGGCAGCGTACCGGTTGTGGCTGAGGTTTCGTCATTTACAGTGGTCCAGGTTTCAGAAAGCGTTACTGCAGCACCTGCGTCAACTACGCCAAACCCGTATTTGTGGCTGACATCATGGCCGGCGCCGTTGGTAGCCCACGAAGTAACACTCGCACCCGCATCGTTTTGGCGCGATGTGTGAACCAAAATATGCTGTACATCTCTCCATGTTAAGTTGGCATTTGCCTCTAACATGAGGGCGATGACGCCTGATACAAGCGGAGTGGCCGAAGAAGTCCCACCGAAGGTATCTGTGTAGTCGTTCGTAGTATAGCCTCCTGAGCCTTGATTGTCGGTGGTCGTGATGCCTTCACCATCGCCGTTTGATGGTGATGCAACGAGGATGTTTGCACCAGGTTCAGCATAATACGATTGAACGCCGTAGTGTGTGACAGCAGTTACGGCAATGGTATAGCGTAGATTTGCATAACCGTCGTAATTTGAGTTGTCATTGTCATCAAGCCCGTTCCCAGCAGCCCACGTAATGATGTTCCCGAGGCCGCCCCTTCCGAGCAAGGCATCGTTTTCCATTGCAGCCATCATCAACGGTCCTGGTCCTTGGAGCGTTTCTCCATCGTCACTGGGCCCCCATGAGTTTGAGTAGATGTCTATGTCTTGGCGCTCGTGGCCCAAAGCTGAGGATTCACGGATGTCCGTTGTGCTGCATGCAATGAGTTTCAAACCCGCTAAGCCGGCCATTGGTGCAGAACCACTTACCCCGAGATTGTTGTTTCCCACGCCAGCAGCGACGCCCGCAGAAGCAGTGCCGTGAGCCTTATTCGAGGCAGGGGAAGGGTCGCCGTCATCTTGGCAGTAATCGTAATCCAGAGTTGATTCGTAATAATCGTCCAAATCGGGATGGCTCCAGTCCAAACCATCATCGACGATTCCAATGACTATACCCGCGCCTTTGTAGGCGTTCCATGCACCCGTGATGTTGACATCTTCTCCACTTACACCGCTGGTTTGGCCGGTGTTTTGCAAGTGCCATTGATCTGGGAACTTTGGATCGTTGGGAATCCACCTTGGAAGCATTTGACTTTGAACCAGAGGATAAGCCATCTCAATTTCGCCGTTCAAGATTTGTTGTTCAAATATTTCAGGTGCATCAAACGGTTGAACATCGACGATCCACGCTCCTTCGAGTTCACCTGCAGGTTGGCCTTGTTCAGCATGAGAAAGAACAACCCATTGGTTGGCAGAGTTCAGTTCTTGAACTGAATAGGAATCCAAGTCACTTTTCTGCATTAATGCAGCTTGTAGAGCAGGAGAGTATCCGTCAATGATTGATTCGGATTGAACAACTTCTGAATCTGGGATGTTGGTTGAATCAATCGCTGACACCATTGGAGTCAGTATGGAGCATACCAACACAAGGAGAAGTGCCGCAGCGCGCATGGCCATGTCTCGGTGTGAGTCCATATTAGCACTATCTCTCGTGAGTTTCGACTTGGCCTGAGAGCCTTAATGCGAGTTCATTGTATCCTTCCTTCTCGGATTTAAGGGAACGAATGTATCGAGGAATGGTATGGCTTGAATGCAGTAAATCGCTCATCGAGCCAACCCACTCCAATGCTTGGTTTGGTACAGAAAGAGACGCAGTGTCTGAGGAATGGACGCTCCATTCAGAACAACCGTCGCCGTTTTCAGAGGCAATTTGAAGGCACCACTTTTGTGGGAGAATGGA
>JAQXFL010000108.1 GCA_029250345.1 Candidatus Poseidoniaceae archaeon | reverse complement strand
GCCCTCCACCACTGCATTTGGGAAGTTGTCGACAACTCCGTCGACGAACATCTTGCAGGCCACACCTCTCGGATTGAGATCACAATGAATCCTGACAACTCACTATCGGTACGAGATTTCGGCCGTGGGATTCCAGTCGGTATGCATGAGGAATACGGCATTTCGGCTGCCGAAGTCATCATGACTAAACTCCACGCCGGTGGTAAGTTCGATAACAGCTCTTACAAGGTGTCCGGCGGATTACACGGCGTTGGCGTATCGGCGGTAAATGCGGTGTCTGAGTGGATGGAAGTCACCATCCACCGAAGCGGCATCATTCACCACCAGCGGTTTGAAGCAGGAGTCCCAGTCGCCCCTCTCGCCGAAATCGGCACCTGCGATGACACAGGTACAACCATCGCCTTCAAGCCCGATTTATCCATTTTCACTGAAGTGACAGAGTTTGAGTTTGAGCAGGTCGATACTCGCCTGAAAGAAACCTCTTTCCTCAACGCTGGTTTGCAAATCGTCATCAACGATGAACGTGGCGAAGACACACACACCGTGGAACACCTGTATGAAGGTGGGCTGGCGGAATTCGTTCGGCAACTGAATGCACGCCGCGAGGCTATGCACGCCGACGTCATCACCATACAAGGTGAGAAAGAGACCGAAAAAGGCCCAGTCTCTGTGGAATTGGCTCTTCAGTGGTCTGATGCCTTCAGCGAATCTATTCTTTGTTACACGAACATCATCCGTAACAAGGACGGTGGTACGCACATGTCTGGCTTGAGGACCGCACTCACAAGTTGCGTAAACGGCTATGCGAAGAAGCGAAACCTGCTCAAGGGAGACGGCCTTTCAGGAGAAGACGTCCGGGAGGGGCTTGCTGCAGTTGTCAGCGTCAAACACCCCGACCCATCCTTTTCGTCTCAAACGAAAGATAAGCTTGTCAGCAGTGAAGTGACTGGTATTGTCCAGGCGATTGTCTACGAGAAACTGAATGAATTCTTTGAAGAAAACCCCTCCGTCGCTAAGCAAGTTGTCGATAAAGCACTTCTTGCCTCAAAGGCTCGTGAGGCGGCTCGCAAGGCACGAGACCTTACACGGCGTAAGGGCGTTCTTGAAGGCGGCGGCCTGCCCGGCAAGTTGGCGGATTGTCAATCTCGTGATCCTGGCGAATGTGAAGTCTACTTGGTCGAAGGTGATTCTGCAGGCGGTTCTGCTAAAACAGGACGCGACAGAAGAATACAAGCTATTCTTCCGCTCCGCGGTAAAATCTTGAACGTCGAACGCCAAAAGCACAACATTGCAAAGGTGTTCCAAAATCAAGAAATTCAAACGATGATTCGAGCACTCGGTGCTGGAGTTGGCAACAACCCTGAAGATGAAGGGTCGTTCAAGACTGAAAAATTGCGTTATAACAAAATCATCATTATGACCGACGCAGATGTTGATGGTGCCCACATTCGGACATTGATGCTGACTTTCCTTTGGCGTTTCATGCGACCCGCAATCACTGAAGGGCACGTCTACATTGCTCAGCCGCCATTGTATCAATTGTCGAAAGGCCGAGTAAGTAAGTATGCGTTCACTGATGATGAACGTGATACCATTATCAGTGAGCTTCGGGGCGACAACCCAAACGCAAAAATCGGCGTACAACGCTACAAGGGTCTGGGGGAAATGAACCCAGAGCAACTGTGGGAGACCACAATGGACCCAGCAACGCGAACCATGCTCAAGGTAACCGTCCGAGATGCCGAAGAAACAAATCGAATGTTTGAAATTCTCATGGGCGAGGATGTCCCAGACAGAAGGGCGTTTATTGAGCGCCACGCAAAGGAGGTGACCAACCTTGACATCTGATGAAATTGATGAAGAACAACAAGAAGACCAAACAATCTCCACCGAGAATGTTCTCAACCATCCGCTTAACGATGAGATGAAAACATCGTACATCAACTACGCAATGTCGGTTATTATCGGAAGAGCACTACCTGATGCACGAGACGGTTTGAAACCGGTCCATCGTAGAGTTCTCTACGGAATGCACGAAGGCGGTCATACTTCGGAGAAGAAATTCAGCAAGTCCGCTCGTTCAGTCGGTGAAGTCATGGGTAAGTACCACCCTCACGGTGATCAATCCATTTACGACACAATGGTTCGAATGGCCCAAGAATTTTCGCTTCGATACCCGCTTGTTGATGGGCAAGGCAACTTTGGTTCAATTGACGGCGACCCGCCTGCAGCAATGCGTTACACGGAAAGCCGGCTTGACAAAATTGCAAAGCACATGCTTGAAGACATTGACAAGAAAACCGTTGACTTCCAGCCTAATTTCGACGATTCTGAGCAAGAACCTACTGTTCTCCCCTCTCGACTGCCAAACCTTTTGCTCAACGGAAGCGATGGAATCGCGGTCGGTATGGCTACTCGCATTCCGCCTCACAATTTGACTGAGGTTGCGGGTGCTATCCACATGCATGTTGACCGTATTATCGAGGAAGGGGAGGCCAACACTGGCATGCCTCAAATCTCTATAGAAGAATACATGGAGCATGTCAAAGGTCCTGATTTCCCGACCGGTGCATCCATTCACGGAATTGACGGAATCTATGACATGTATTCCTCCGGAAAAGGCCGATTCCATGTGCGCTCAAAGTGCGATGTTCTGGACGATTCAAAGGGCAAGAGAATTATTATTCATGAAATCCCGTATCAAGTAAAAAAGGCAGATATGCTGGTTCACATTGCAGAACTGGTTACCAAGGGTACAATCATTGGCATTCGTGACATTCGTGATGAATCCTCGAAAGAAGGTATTCGTGTCGTCATTGAGGTCAAGAACAACGCCGACCCACATGCTGTCTTGAATCAACTTTTCAAATCCAGCCGCCTACAAGAGTCGTATTCGGCCAATATGATGGGTATTTTGGACGGAAGACCGGTTCTCCTTACACTACCGGTTATGCTGCATACACACGTTTCACACCGTGAATCAATCATCGAACGCCGAGCGCAGTTTGACTTGAACAAAGCACAGGCTCGTGCGCACATTCTCGAAGGCCTGGTCATGGCACAAGACCGTATTGACGATGTTGTTGCAGTCGGTAAAGCCAGTTCCAGTCGTGAACAATTTGAAGCCGTTCTTCAAGGAAACGAAACCATGTCTGGTATTGCGCCGTTTAGTTTCACTGAAGCACAGGCTAAGGCTATCGCTGAACGTCGTTTGTATCAACTCAGCCGACTTGACGTCGACAAAGTTCAGAATGAACACGCTGAATTGAAGCTTCGTATTGCGGATCTACAGGAAATCATTGCATCACGAACTCGCAGATTGAGTATTTTGCTCAGTGAGTTGGACGAAATGGTTGAACGGCACGGCGACGAACGCCGTTCATTCATTGACCCAATGCCGCTTTCCATGAATCGAGAAGACTTGATTGAAGAGAGAGCAATTGCAATTACTCTGAGCGAAGACAACTACATTCGCCACATGCCAGTGGAACTCTTCCGTGTCCAGAACCGTGGTGGCAGAGGCCTCAAGGGCGTTGCAACGAAGAATGAGGATACCCCTCAATTGATTGTAACATGTTTCAGCAAAGACAGGTTACTCATCTTCACCGATAAGGGCCGTGTCTATGGCCTCAAAGCATGGGAAACTCCGCTTGGAAGCCGTCATGCCCGTGGCAGCCACATTCGTAACGTCATTGAGAAGATACAGGACGATGAAAACATCGTCACAATCTTACCGATTACGCGTGACTTGCTGGAATCTCCGGAAGGGCACTTCCTGTTGTTTGCCACCCGTCTGGGACTCATCAAGAAAACCAAGTTGGAAGAGTATGTGCGAATTAACCGCAACGGGAAATATGCACTCCGCTTCAAGCTTGACAACGACAGCCTTGTCAATGTTCGAACCGGTACCAACGATTCTTCAGTCGTGATGATTTCAAGCACTGGGTTTGCAAGTCGATTCGCCTGTTCTGATATTCGTTCATCTGGTCGAGTTTCGGCAGGTGTGTACGGTATCAAAACCGGTAACCGTAAGAACGCAGACGGTGGACATGTAGTTGCCATGATGGCCACTGAAAATACCGATACCCAGATTCTAACTATCACTCGTAACGGAATGGCAAAGCGTAGCCGTCTCGGTACATCAGAGAAGATTCCAGATTTGGATGCTGAAGGTAATCAGAAGATCGATGCCGAAACCGGTGAAGGAAAACTGCGAACCGATGGATACCGCAAGACGAAACCAGGTGCAAAGGGTGCATTCACGATGAATCTTGACCATGAGAACGGCGACTTCATCATCAGTGCACGTCAAATCCCGAACCTTGATGACAATCTTTTCCTCCTTACCAAGAAGGGTATGATGATTCGAATCAACGCAGCTCAAACCAAGGAAACCAAGAATAAGAAATCCAAGGGAACGCGAGTAATGGAACTCCGAAACGCCAAGAGAACTGGCTTTGTAGACCACATTATCTTCGCTGCACGGTTGCCTGCTGAGTTGCTTGAAACCCCTGCTGATGAGTTTGAAGAAATGGACACTGACAATGATGGCATTGTCACTCGTGAAGAGTTTGAGGCAGCACAGGCACTGAAAGCCATTCATTCAGAAGAAGAGTGATTTTCTTTCAGCCGACGCATTGAAACATGATTCCATGGTGTCTCGTCATGCACCGGCCCAAGTCGGCCGTTGCGGTGATGTTCAATGGACGAGCGCTCTTTGATTTATGATTGGAACACAGTAGACTACGATTTGAACAGAAACCCTGCGAACCATCCGCACGGTGTATGGTTCGATGACGAGACTCTACGAGACGGATTACAAAGCCCAAGTGCCCGCAATCCAACAATTGAACAAAAAATTGAACTGTTAAGTTTCATGGAAACTCTGGGTCTGCAGAAAGTCGACCTTGGACTCCCTGGTGCGGGTCCTTTTCACTTGGAGCACATTGATGCAATGCTTTCTCACATCACTGAGAACGATTTTCAAATCCGACCTGGAGCGGCAGTTCGCACCCTCATGAATGACATCGAACCTCTGGTTGAGATGCAAGCAAGACACGGAATCCCCATCCAAGCCAGTGCATTCCTCGGAACAAGTCCTATTCGACAGTACACTGAAGGCTGGACAATGGATAAACTCGTTTCCACTATGGAAAAAGCCGTATCTTATGCTGTTGATAACGATGTGCCAGTGATGTTTGTAACCGAAGATACCACACGTTCCAAGCCAGAAGATGTCAAACTCATTTATCAGCGGGCTATGGAACTCGGTGCCCGACGTTTGTGCATTTGCGATACATGTGGACACGTCACTCCGAACGGCGTTAAACAATTGCTCCAATTTATCGATGAAGAAGTGATCAAAGACTCAGGATACAAGCGGTCTGAAATTGAAGTCAATTGGCACGGACACCAAGACAGAGGCCTCGGCGTGGCAAACAACATCGCTGCAGTGGAAGCCGGAGCAGATGTCATTCATGGCACCGCACTTGGTGTCGGTGAGCGAGCAGGTAACGCTCCGCTCGACCAAACACTCGTTAATCTGAAATTGCTAGGAGTTATCGACAACGACTTGACTCAACTTGATGCATACATGCAGAAAGCAAACGAGTACATCGAAGTCCCACTCCCTCGAAATTATCCTGTGTTTGGCATGGATGCCTTTGAAACCGGAACTGGCGTTCACGCATCTGCCGTCATCAAAGCAATGAAGAAAGGCGATAACTGGCTTGCAGACCGAGTCTATTCCGGAGTTCCTGCCGGAGATTTTGGATTGAAGCAAGTCATCCGAATCGGGCACATGGCTGGCCGTTCAAACATCATTTGGTGGCTCGAACAAAATGGCTATGAAGCATCGGATGACTTGGTTGCACACGTGTTTGAAGTCGCAAAGAGTCAGCGTCGAAACATGGAAGAGCAAGAGGTCAAAGATACCGTTGAGTCGTTCCTCAATGCATGATCAGGCTTCGGCTTCTTCTTCATTGTCGGTGAATGTGTCGCCTTGTGCGGCATTGATTTCCTTTGTGATGGTCCATTCCGAGTCGACGCTTCCGCCGCTCCAATCGCCATCGACAGCAACTTCGTCAACATCTTGTTCTTCTCTCCATACCGCTTCACCCTGAGAGCCACCTACAAGGAATCTGCCGTTGGTATCGATTTGGTCACTGAGCAATTTGAGGTGCTTTGAGATGGGTAGGAAATGTCCAACCGGCATACCTGCAGCAGTGAAAGGATCTGTTGCTGCACCGATAAGCAATCCGTCTTCCGGGGCGACGACATCTACCGTTATGCCAGGTGTTCCTGGGTCAGATATCGTTGCAATCACTTCACCTTCACGCATGACTGAGCCTGCTGAAACGAACATGTCGAGTAGACCACCTTCGCCAGCTCTAAGCCAATGCGAGCCGCTTGCGAGTATGCGGAAGCGGGGTCGTAATGGGTTTCCGTCAATCATCCGGAACGAGCGTAAGACGTTCAACACGCCGTGCATTGCGACTTTAACAGACTCGTGATCGAGTACATTCGCGCCACCGCCTTCGTAGGTTACTACAGGTATGTCTTGTGCAATGGCTGTTTTTCGGAGCGAGCCAGAGGGTGGTTTTGAATCGAGGATGATTTCGATCCCAAATGCCTTTGCAAGGATGTTTGAGCCTGCATGAGCGAGGTTCGCTCTGATTTGTGGCATGTTTGATCTCCCTTTTCCAGCGCTGTGCAAATCAACGATGGCATCAGCATCTGAGAACAAGTATTTCCAAGTCTGGGCTGCAACTCGTTTGGTTGTCGAACCCTTTGGGTCTCCGGGGAAGTGGCGGTTGAGGTCACGACCATCAGGAAAGTATCTCGATTTTGACCGGTATCCGGGGAGGTTCACGATTGGTACAATCCGAATCGTGCCTGCTAATTTTGTTGGGTCGAGTGGCTTCCCTTCATCGGTGAATGCGTTTGAGAGCAGATGGGTACAGGTCGAAGGGCCGGTGAGCTCATCACCGTGAACGCCGCCAAGAATGGTGATTGTCGGGCCAGGTCGCTTTCCGTGGAGGATTGTCACAGGTATTGGCCATGAATCGCCGAGATCGGTTTCCAACAGCGGAAGGTGAACGGTTCGCATGGTACCGGGTTTGATGATTTTACGATAGAATCGTGTGTTGCTCCATTTCGCACTCCGGTCCCACTCCGGTCGGTCTTCCGGTTTGTGGGCGGCCATGGCTTCCTGAATCGCATTTCTGCGTCTTCGCGGTAATTCATGCGCCACACGAATCTTGGCTTTCGCCTTGCGCTTCTTACCTGCCATTGTCTCTGCATACTCACCACCTCAATAAGAATGCGTATATGTTTACACCAGTAGGCAAAGAAAACAAGTGCTTGCCAGTCTTGCCGAGGGTATGGAAGAGATAGGTGTCCAACGCCAATACGCTCCAACTTCGATTTGCTTTGGTTGTGGACCTGCCAATGAAAAGGGGTTGCGAATTAACAGCGTCCGAATAGAAAACGGCCTTTCTCTCGAATTTTTGCCAGAAAGCCACCATCAAGCCTTTCCGGGCATGATTAACGGCGGGATCATTGGAACTCTCTTGGATTGCCATGGTAATTGGACTGCAGCAGTCGCATTGATGGATGCACAGAATTTAGACGAGCCGCCGTGTACTGTCACTGCTTCCTACAGCGTTAAGCTCCGGAGACCAACCCCATTGAATGTCCCACTGAAAGTCACCAGTCAAGTCAAGGAGTTGAGTGATGACCGTGCTGAAATCGAATTGTTGTTGGAGGCAAACGGCAAAGTTTGTGCCACAGGCAGCGGATTGTTCGTGGCAGTTAAAGAGGGCCATCCCGCATATCATCGATGGAGTTGAAGGCTCAATGGCAAAACCCAGCAAAGAGCAAGGTTTGCTCTTATCGGAAATTCGAGATTTTGTTCTCGAAGTCATGTTTGACATGCCGGAGTGGGCGAATACGGAGGTCGAGGATTTACGAAGCATCCCTTTAGGTGTTTTAAGGAAAAATGCTACGCAGCGACACGGAGTCACACGCTGGAAGCGAGGTGTCGATGTACGTTCGTTGCAACCAAAAGATGTTGAAGTGATTGACCTTCATCCAGAGATGCTCAAACCTGAATGGAAGGCCTATTCTGGTTTCGTTTTGCACCATGAATACATCCATGCTCTGGGTTTACGAGAACACAACAAGCTCTTTCGTCAATTAGAGGCGGCTTGGCCAGGCAGTACTGCGGGCCGACAAGGTCCGTTGTTTACCGAATCTTTACGCAGAGCGAGGGCGGTTTGGTTGTGGTCTTGTACGACCTGCGGCCAAGAGTTCCCAAGGCAAAAACCCTCGAAAAGAAGATACCGTTGTCGCAAGTGCAATACAGTACTTATTGACAAGAAAAACCCAGTTCTGTTGTAACAATACACCACTGATTTGAAACACGATGGAGAGTTGCGTTAATCATGAGCCGTTCTTCACAAGTTCAACGCTCATACCACATTCAGATGACGGTCATCCTAGGCCTTTTTTTGCTGTCATTTTGTGCTCCATTTTCTCAAGCCAACCTCAATCAATCGCTTGATGGCGGGAAACTTTTCTTATCGTGTATCCAAGATAACGATTGCCAACTTACATCGGTAGCAAGCGGTGAAGAAATCGTATCCAACAATGTCTTTGCCTCACCAGCGCAACCAGAAACCGTTACCCTTGAATTTGATATGGAACCCCAGCAATTTGAACTGGCACTGCTCCCTTCTTTGTTGGATACAATGGTTTTGGATTTGCGTTTTACTGGAGAGTTCTCCGGATACAACAAGCCGGAATTGGATGTTTCACTGATCCTTGGCTCATCGTTGACTGAATGGAACTTTGACGCTGATTTTGTACCTTCCGTTTCCACAACGAGCCCCTATACGCTCGAAGACGAATCGCTCAACCTCAACGGAGAGCGCGTGTTGTGGCCTGAAGACCCAGTTCGCCTTCGATTGACATTTGTTCTTGACCGGCCCGGAACTTGGGAATTGTATTTGCGAGGGTCTTCCTTTATGGAACTCGAAATTCCATGGTCGGAAGACATTGAATCTCGTAACTCCGATGAACCTTCAAGCGATCTTGAACCTCGCTCCACTGAGTTTGAAACCGTGCACTATGGCGCCCTTCTCGAAAACGATAGAGATTGTTGGACGTTTACCATCGAACAGCATGAGGTTCTCAATATCTATTTGCAATGGGAATCTGTGCCTATTGAACTCCAACAGAGCCATGGGTTACCCGACCTTATTCAGCCATCTGGTCGACTTTCGAACGCCCCCGAAGTTATTGTGCGAGAAGACGATGATTCAACCCGCACGACGTACCGGTGGAGAGCAATGCCCGTTGGTGATTACACCTTCTGTTTTGGAGGGACTGCCGGAAAGTTCCAACCCTACACTTGGACGGGACAACTGGCGTTTGAAGGCGCCGGACCGGTCACTCCTGCCGACTTCGACGGTAAGGCGTTTTATCCCGTAGGAAGTGCTGTTTTAGGAGACGAGGATTCTCCAGTATCCCTCTCAAAACATTCCTCGGGCTTTCTTTTCATTTCGCTTCTTTTGTTTGCTGGCTTTGCTTTTGACGGCCTGCGAAACTCAACTTCGGCGCTTTTGAGGTTTGGAGCCTTTACCCCCGGAGTCCTGTTTCTCCTCGTTGGTGGCATCCTGCATCCGATGTGGGCATTGGCCGATGAGGTTCAGTCCGACTCTGAAATCCAAATAGACGAATTGATCGAAAATCGATTGCAACAACTGTGGGATGCGTCGTATCCCGGAGTCCCAGAACAAGTTCTTGTGTCGCACACTGGCTCTACATGGGGGATGCTTGACGGTGAACGTTTAGAACTCCGGCTTGAGGTAGAAGAGGCACTTCCTCTTCCAGATGGAAGATGGCAACTCGTCGTTCCAGAACTCCAAGATTTGCGTCTGGATCAGGCCATATTTTCACAGGTAAGTCGCGGTGGTGCACAAACTACGGATGAAGGCATGCTTGAGCAACAAACTGTACGCTTCATCCTTCTTGCAGGTCGTTCGTTACTCCTCGACATGTTAATGATGGAAGCAATGATGATCGTCGATGAAAAACCGAAATCCTCGGTATTCCATGTTGACTTTGACATGGTATCTGTTCCTGCAACTGGCTCCATTTCAGTTCCGGCTTGGGGTACACGGCCTGCTTCGGTAAGCGAGTATGATTGGCTGTCGCTTCAAAGTGCCTTGTTCCCGGAGAGGATTTCGGTAAGTTTGTGTGATTGCGACTTGGATTTACTCGATGTCCGCTTCATCGCATCTCCAGGTTTTGACATGAACGATGTTCCACCTTTCATCACGATTGAGAATGCTTCTGGGCTCATTCCTTACGCAACTCCAGTTGGAGTGCTTGGATTGATGTTGTGTGCAGTTTCGAGCAGAGGTGAATACTCTCGCCGTGTGAAAGCAAAGAAACTCGCTACGGATATATTCCAAGGGAATTCAAAGTGGGATTGACCCTCACTTCTTTCCTTTCTTTGCTTTGCTCTTTGCATCTTTGATGACCTTTTCCGAGTCAACACCGGCTTTTTCAGCGGCTTCCTTGAGACTCTGTTCTTCTTCTTCAGAGATTTCGCCGTCTTTAGAAGCCGACTTGACCGCTGCGTCAACGTTCATCTTTGCAGCTTCTTCATCGGTAATTCCAAGTGCGTCTTGGAATGACTTGAGTTCCGCAAGTTCTTCCTCCGTGATTATACCGTCTTCCCAGGCCGCTTCATAGGATTCGAGGAGGAAGGATTTGTAAGCATCAGGGTTGAGCAGTACGTCACGTATGAGGCCGTGGTTTGGGCCATCATCGGATTGAGCCATGTCGAGAATAGCGATTGAGCGTCGAACCTCTTTGACGGCCATATCTTTCAGGCCGTGTCCAGCCCAAACAGCTCCTGCTGCAATGACGGCAGCAGCAAACCACCGCATGACGTCCTGATTGACGAAATCCCAAGGTTCAACGAGGTGGAAAATCCCGAGTACAGCCATGGCTGCACCGCACATAACTTCGACCCAGTCATTCAAATCTGGTTCGTCTTCGAAAACAGAAAGTCGTTCTTCCACCATGGACTCTACATCATCGGCCATGCTTAGGACATGAGAAGAGGGGTCTTATGGGTGTCGGATTGAAACTTTACGAGCGTTGTCCTTTTGGACTGTTGGCGCGACTGGCAGAATATGGAGGGGAGTGGACCGGCTGTGATGGGCTTGGATTTGCCATTGGATGCCCTCAAATTCTTAACTCAGAATTGGGGTATTGAGAACCTCCACCCTCCACAACATGAAGCCATGCCAAGCGTTCTTTCCGGATCCAACACATTACTCGCAATACCGACTGCAAGCGGTAAGTCGCTAGTTGCTTACATAGGGATTATCCGCCGATTACTCATCGATGAGCCGGGTTCAAAAGCAGTCTACATTGTACCTCTCAAGGCGTTGGCGAGTGAAAAACACGAAGATTTGGTAGCACTCGGCGGCTCGGTTGGATTGACCGTTGGGCTTGGTATTGGTGACGCTTCGGGTGAAGCAAAGAAAATTGATGAATGCGATATTCTCGTTTGCACTTCTGAAAAACTCGATTCACTCATGCGCAATCGTTCCGAACTCATGGCTAATGTGTCGATTGTGGTTGCAGATGAATTCCATTTGATGAACGACTCAACTCGGGGTCCAACTTTGGAAATTAACCTGACCCGCCTTCGATATTTACGCCCTAAGGCCCAAATCATTGCACTTTCAGCTACGGTTGGAAATTGCAATGAACTCGCAGAATGGTTGGATGCCAACCTCATTTTGTCGTCGTGGAGGCCTGTTGCGTTAGAGTACAGTACTTTCCACGACTTGCATCTTGAACCACGTTTGGTTCAAGCATCAGGGATGTCGACCGAAGCGGATGTGCTGCAACCTCCTAGAGATTTAGAAGGACCCAAGTCCCATCCGGCATGGGTTGTGGTCAGTGATGCAATCGATCAGGATGGTCAAGTTCTGATTTTTGTGGGCACCCGTCGCAGTGCTCAATCCGAAGCGTTGAAACTCTCCAAACGTATTGCGAAACGCCTCGCTAAAGAGGACCCGGACCGACTGAAGCGACTGGAAATGTTTGCAGGTTCACTTGAAGGAAGGAGTCAAACGGCGATGGCTGAACGTTTAGCAGAAGCCATTCGAGGCGGTATCGCTTTCCATCATGCCGGACTCACACACGGTCAGCGCAAGGCGATTGAAGGGGCATTCAAAGAAGGCCTCTTGGTCGGTTTGACCGCAACACCAACGCTTGCAGCTGGTGTTAATCTACCAGCACGTCGCGTTCTTGTTCGAGACCTCAAGCGGTGGGATGATGGGATGAGCCGACCACTTCCTGTGATGGAGGTGCGCCAAATGTTGGGCCGTGCTGGACGGCCAAAGTACGATAGTTTTGGTGAAGCATGGGTATTGTGCAAAGGGACCGATGGATGGGGTATTGCTGATGATGTCAGCGAGAGATATTTCTTTGGACCCGTCGAATCCATTTCTTCCAAACTTGCAAGTGAGCCAGCGCTACGTACGCACTTGCTCGCTTCCATTGCTACTGGAGGCTTCCGTCACAGGGGCGAGATTGGTGACTTCTTTTCCGCAACGTTCCTTGGCTCGTGTATGTCGGCGATGCAATTGAATGAACGTCTGGATGAGATGCTAAATTGGCTTGTCGAAGAGCGTTTCATTCGTAAGAAAGGTACAGATGAAGCGTATGCCAAGCGACGAGCAGACGCAAAAGCAAACCAAGGTGAAGACGAGGATTGGGACGATGAGATGCCGATTTGGGCTACCATTGCCCAAACGACTGGTGGCGTTCAACTCCGTACAAGTTCCCAAGAAGCACCTCCCCAAGCAAGGGCATCAACAGCCTTCACGGAGGCATCTCTCGGATTTACCTCCGCAACCAATTTGGCGCATGTAGGAGGTTGGTCTGCACCGACTGCTAACGATCATGCTTCCATGGAATACGAGGCGACGTTGATGGGTGAGCGAATCACGCAACTCTATCTCGACCCGCTTTCGGCTTCGATTCTACGTACTGGCCTGCGGCGGGCTGTACGACGCAGCGTTCGGCAGACCGGCGAAGTTACGGATTTCGGGCTTATGCATCTTGCCTCCTCCACACCCGATTTCATTCCTCTCTGGGCTAAGAATTCTGAAATGGAACGCAGTTCGCCTCTCTGGCTCAAAACCAATTCGGTAGAAGATGAACTTCTCATCGACGACACCCTCGAAGAACGATTGCTCGGAAAAGTAAAGTCAGCATGGATGCTTGAAATGTGGATACAAGAAGACACGCTTCGCTCCATTGAAAGCGAACTGGATGTCAGCCCGGGTGATGTGAATCACCGTGTCGACCTTATGGGTTGGCTTCTTGCAGCTGGGCAACAAGTCCTGCTGACCGATGATGTATTTTCTGAAGAACACCTTCCCGTAATCAGCAATATCGCCACAACCATCGATATGCTCAAACAACGTATTCGTCACGGCTGCAAGAGAGATTTGCTTCAACTGGTGAACATCAAACATGTGGGCCGGGCGCGAGCTCGTGAATTGGCTGGCATGGGCATTCGAACACCCAAAGATGTTCTTTCGATGAACCGTTCAACACGAAACACGCTACTTGCGAAACGTGGATGGGGGCCGTTACTTTTGGATAAAATCAACGCCGAAGTGGAGAAAGTACTGCGTCGACAAAGTACGGCGAGTGCAGAAAGGAGTCTTCCAAAACAGCGTGATGATGACGTCCCACTGTCCGATGAATCTTCATCGGATAATTGAAAGAGAATCTCCCCTTGGAATCACCATGGCACAGCCTTCGTTCCCTTGCTTCGCATGGAGCAGTGAATCACCGGTTCAGGCAAAAGAAGTCCTCAACCGCTTTCTGGAAGTGCGTCCTAACGCAGATTGGGTCTTGAT
>JAQXFL010000114.1 GCA_029250345.1 Candidatus Poseidoniaceae archaeon | reverse complement strand
CGTCAACGGCAGCATGATGGCTCCAATGATGGTAAGCGTGGTCATCACTTCAGTCAGTTGCGCATTTGATTCGGCCAATTGCATACTGATGTTACTGAGGTAAGAATCACGTGCAGAAGTTGCACCCGACGAGTAGTTGTTTGCACGTTTCACCAGCGCTACCGACAACTGGTTGAGGTCAGAGAAGTAGCGTTCAGCCCCTGAACCAATAAGTCGTTCGTTTGGTTTGAGCAATCTCATCGTGACGGTATTCAGCGACTCGATTGATTTGCTTGCTTCACGCAGATAGCGCTTCAAATCGTGCAGACTTTCGAGAATATTATCGTATTTTTTGGAAGGATCGAACACTTGGAATTCGAGTTGATCCAATTGGCGAGAATAAGAGTTCAAAATGGGAGTCCAATCGTCGGCAATTGAATCCAGTAACTCGTAAAGCAGGAAATCAATTCCTAAAGCCAAGTCTTCTTCATCTGCTTTCTTGAAGCGGAGTCTGAATTTTTTTAGCGCAGGGATGCTGTAATGTCGAACCGTAATGATGAGGTTTTCTTTGATGAAAATTGCAACGGGTTCGGTATCCAATTGGTTGTCAGCGTCACGGGCATTGATGACAATGAAACGGTGATTCATGAACTTCTGAGCAGTCGTATCTGCGGGCCCAAAAACGTCTTCGACAGCGAGTTCGTCAAATTCCATTTTTTCAAGTAGAAATTGACGGACTTCATCATCTGGCCGAAGGATATCGAGCCAAGCCAATCCTTGCTCTTTAATGGCCTCTTGAACCGTATTTAGCTCGTATTTTTCACGTGCTATCCGACCGGATGCAGCGGTCTGTAAACGCAGTTCCGCCATGAGTACCCCTCATGCTCATGGTTGTTGATGTTTTCATTCCTGTTCGGGGTCTAAAGTGCTGTTTTGACGGTTGATTTTCTTTTGCCGGTTCGCATATATTTGGCGTTGCTCAACTTCTTCCAATTTGTGTTGAACTTTCCATGAGAGAAAGCGTACGACGATGTAAAGGCCAATGAGGTCGACAATGAGGATAATCGCATTTGAGCGAATCCATTCTCCAATCATTCATTCAGCCCCTACAATGGCGGGCGAATATCGACATCAACATCACCGCTCGGCACACCAATGCAGCCTAATCGCGCACACTCTTCCACGAGATAGTCATCAAGACCTGGAGGGAGTATCTCCGGTAACGGAATATCTCCATAGAGAAGCGTAACCATGCATGTTCCACACGTTCCTGATGTGCAATTCGTTGGAATTCGTACGCCTGCATCTTCAGCATGTTCAACCAAAGTGTTTCCTGCAATGAACGGTGTCTGCCCTAACAGGTTCGCGCCTTGTAAAAATCGGACGACAGGACGTACTTCTTCAGTAACAGGAACTTCCTCAGCGGTAACCGCATTGGCTGACATATAGCCACCTCAGCGCATGTCCTTGTGGCGAGTCCAGCGTCCGGTTTGCTTGTTGAAGTACAATCCAGCCTTCTTCATCCACTTGTTGAACTTGGTTGCACCAGCGCCGGTACGTAGAATGAAATCTTCGCGGTCTTCTTGGGCTTGGATGTAGTTTTTCGCATCCAACTTCTGGTCAATCCAATCGTTGATGTCCATGAGGCCGCCAGTAAGGCCGCCTTCCTCAACGGCTTTGGTCATCTCGTCAGCGGTAGCTCCGGTGACTTCCAAATCCTTTCGAATCAGTTCGTTCATGCTTGACAAGTCCATCGAAGCAGGCTTCGGTGGGACGGGGTTACGTGGTCGCTTGTCCGGGTCAATACTGATTCGTGAGCCATTTGAGAGGCGTGTTTCGACAAGGTTTGCAAGTCCGGGGGAGAAACTGGTTTCACATTCCCAGCACATGAACGCCCATTCTTCAGGACGGTCTTGGTCTCGTGCTTGTCGTGGATCCATTTCGTCACCGCAATTCGGGCAGGCGTGGAAGATGAGAGCAGGAACGTGATTTCGGCGGAAGTCAACAATATCTTGTGGCGTGCCTTCGAGTTCAAGCATTTCATGGTCACGAGCAGCTTCTAAGCCACGGGTTTCCAGTTGGTCACGAATCTTGACCTTTTGGTCGTCTTTACCCTCGTCGTGAAGGTTGTTTTCCAACTTGACAATGAGTTCAACGGTCTTTCCGAGTCGATTCATAATCAGTTTCTTGGCTCGGAAGGATTCAACTTTCGCAATCTTGAGTCGCTCCTTTTGCTCGGCAAGTTCGGTGAGTACGTCCTTTTGCTTACGCTGAAACTTAATCTCCTCAATCTTTGATTCCTGTTTCTTTTCAGGTGCCAAAACCTTGGATAAATAACGTTCTTTTCCGTGACTTTGAGGTCCAGCAGTGATAATCGAAATGACACCATCGGCGATGTCGGCTTTCAAGCCGTAATTTTCAATCAACATGTCTTTGTCGATTTTCTTCAAATCGCCAATTTTCAGTCCGGAATCGGCCAACTGCTGGGCAGTTGTTTCGTCGATACCTCGGCGTAGTAAAGCAAGATAGGTGTCTTTCTTGGCCATAGTATCCCCTCCGTCGAGTCTAGGCGAGGAGACCCTCCTAAGAAAAGGCTCTCCTCTCACAGTGTAGGAATAAAGACTGTTGTTGACCCCTTATGAACTACGAATTGTCTGTGCATTGTGTGAATGATTCACTCAATTCAATCCAATCTTCAAGTTCCAATTCTTCAGGGCGCATTTCCATCCTTTCGTCATCTTGATGCGCTGCAAAGGCCTGTTTCCACCGCCCTGCGTGCCACCCTTTGACCCTTCCAATACGCCGAGGTACGGATTTGAGCGTCGAACGCAACTTCTTTCTGCGCTGATCAAAAGCAAGGTGAATCATCTGTCGAACCAGACGAACGTCACAGGGCCACTCTTCTCCGTGAGGCTCCATGGTGATGTAGCACGAATTGACTTTCGGCATGGGGCTGAAATTATGTGGAGATACCTTGTCTTCGATATCACATTCCCAGTCAAGACAAACAGTCATTCCTAGAGAGCCAACGTCGCTCTCGTATTCCATGACCAAGCGTTCAGCGAATTCTTCTTGTACCAACAGAACAATGTGTTGCAGGGGTGTTGTTCGCGGATTCCGGTGGTATCTGGTAAGTTCATCTACCAACGGCGATGAGATTTGGTAAGGGATGTTTGCGATGAGTTTGTCCACATTGTCAGGCCATCGGGCCTGCAGTGCATCCCCTTCAATGAGAGTGAATTGTTCAGATTCAATTTCCGGTGCGAAAGCACCGCGTAGATGTTCAACCGCACCTGCGTCGATTTCAATAGCAGTCAATTTGCACCCAGTGGAAAGCAATGCTTCGGTTAGGACGCCCGGGCCTGGGCCGATTTCGAGCACATGATCTTGCTCAGAAACTTCGCCAAGCTCGACGGCACGGGCAATGAGTTCATCGTTG
>JAQXFL010000090.1 GCA_029250345.1 Candidatus Poseidoniaceae archaeon | reverse complement strand
CGATGACAAAAAAGGCAAGCGAGAAAAGCGCAAGGACCCAGAAGGGCTCAAACTCTACATTGGAAACCTACCGTTCAAAGCAACGGAAGAAAACATTCGAGCCATGTTTGACGGTATTGCAACCGTCAACGGGCTTGTCGTTGCGACCAGTGGTGACGGAAAACCAAAGGGATTCGCATTTGCCTTCATCAAGGAAATGGACAAGGGTGAAGAAATCGTATCCAAACTCAACGGTTCAGAATTGCTCGGTCGACGCATCAAGGTGGATGTGTCGCAAGGTGGCAAGAAAGGTGGCAACAACCGCGATAAGCGTGGTTCGAACAACTCTAATGGCAAATCATCGCGTGAACTCCAAGCACTTCGTGAAGAAGAAGAGGATTCAAAGAAGCGTCCTCGACGCCGACGTGAGAAGAAGGATTGAAGGCAACCGAATCGAGGTTAGCCAACATGGTCGAACAGCATTCACCCAAATGGCTGATTCTTGACGGCTATGAAGACGAACCCGCAGCATTCGGAGTTCCGCCCTATGTCGGATTCCATATCCGGTATCTTTGCGGTGTTCTCGAAGAAGCAAAAATCGACTATGATTATCTCACCATTGACCAATGGCGAGACTTGATTCGCAGCAATGGCGAGGACTGGGCAAGAAATCGACTTGCAACTGTGGAAGGTTTTGCCTGCATTGCTGGGGCAGTCGTTCCTGGCCGCTATCTTCGCGGAACTCCGTTGTCCTTGAAGGAGACTCGGAACTTAATTCGCGACCTCCCGCATGGTATCCCCGCACTCTTTGGGGGATGGGCGATTCGTGGTTGGAGGCAACAAGGTTGGACACCGCTGAGAAAGAACCTCTTTTTGGCCGTCCAAGACACGGATGCTACACTGCACAAGTATCTCAATACTGGAGAATGGAAACATACTCGAAGAAATGCCGAGCAATGGACAACTTGGGCTCAGAGTGGCGCAGCAAGTAAAGCAGTCACGACGCACCCAGACCTCGGCACTGAAGATAAGAAAGGTCCACTCACCTACGAAGTAGAAGTGTACCAAGGATGCGTGCGGTACAAACGTGGATGTAAATTCTGTATCGAACCAAAGAAGGGCATACCAATATGGCGGTCGCCTGAAGATATCATTGAAGAAGTTCGTCGAGCGCATGATGTTGGCGTCGAACACGTACGGCTTGGAGGCATGACCGATACCTACACCTACATGGCAGACGGCGTAAAGGAATTGGAATACCCAGTTCCCAATCCTGAACCGATTGCTCAACTTTTGCACGGGTTGCGTAACGATGAGCGACTGGGAATTCTCCATACCGATAACGGAAATCCCTCCATAATCGCTGAAAACCTCGAAGAATCCGAAGCAATCACCAAAACGCTCGTTGAGACGTTATCTGATGGCGCCGTACTTTCATTTGGTCTTGAATCAGCTGACCCAAGTGTCCACGAAGCGAATTGGCTCAACTGTGATCCTGCTCAACTCAAATCCGCCATACGACTGATCAACAAGTACGGCTCGGTTCGCGGTGAAAGAGGTCTGCCAAAGTTGCTTCCTGGACTCAATTTCATTGCAGGTTTGAACGGGGAAACCGAATCCAGTTACCAAATGAATCTCGATCTACTCCACGAAATCCGCCGTGAAGGTCTCTTGTTGCGCCGAATCAACATTCGACAGGTCGAAGGCGAAGGGTTTCAAGATATCCCGCAAAAAGCGTTTAACATGTTCAAAACCAATGTCCGTGACACGATTGATGGTCCGCTTCTCGAGGAACTATTCCCCTTGGGTGAAGAATTATCCGATGTGCATTGGGAGACGCATGACGGTCGAACTCGACTCACTGCTCACCTCGATGAAGCGCATACTGCGGAGTCATGCAGAGGTAAAGCTGGCATTACATTCGGTCGGCAAATCGGAGCCTATCCGATTCTCATTGGCGTAGAATACCATATTCCACTTGAAACTCAATCCACCATCGTCGTCACTGGACACGGTGCACGTTCGATTACTGGAGTTGAAACCGGACTTCAGGCTGAAAAAGTGTCTCAAAAGCAATTAGAAGCGATTCCCGGCATCGGTGAGAAGACAGCTTGGAAACTCATTTCGCAGCGTGCAAAGCGTAAA
>JAQXFL010000087.1 GCA_029250345.1 Candidatus Poseidoniaceae archaeon | reverse complement strand
AACAACAACGTCAACAATTACGAATTGGAAATGCTTCCGCTTGAAGTTACGACTGAACTTCCGGAATTCGTTATTTCAGCGCAGTAATCCAGCAAATCTTTGCGAATTTCTTGAGGGTTACAATCTGTTACAGATGGTGAAGAGTTCAACATCATTTATTACTGATAAGCCACTGGAACATATGTAGCGATTGTTCGTGGTGAGTAAAGAATGGGCATTCATCCAAAGATCGGCATTACAGGTTTACCACGTAGCGGTAAATCTGCAGTTATGGAAAAAGTACTCAAAATGCTTGGCGACGAGCGTGCTCGTGAAATTAAAATGCGTGGCACTTTGACCGAAGCTCCAATCATTGGAGGGATGCGAACAGAACCCATCATGGACGGCAGCGAACGGCTTGGCTACAGCGTTTTCAACATCGTCACCGGTGAAAATGCAATCATGGCACACAAGAACATTGATTCCCGCTTGCGTGTGCTTGGCTACGGTATTGATACTGCTGCACTTGAGACAATTGCCATCCCGGCAATCGAATATGCTCGAGATGAATGCGAAGTAGTGGTTATTGACGAAATCGGAAAATTCGCTGTCGAAAGTGAAGCATTCGTCAATGTAGTACGAAGCGCACTGGAAGTAGACAAACCAACACTCCTCACCCTCCACAAGAAAAGTCGCCACCCTTTGCTCCAGGACATTCGTCGACGAGACGACGGTCGTATTTTGGAAGTAACTCCGGTTAACCGTGCTCTCTTGCCTTACAAGATTCACAAGTTGATGCGTGAAACCTATTGATGAACCCGCCGTTGGTTTCATTGCCTTGTTCTTCCACGCTTGTCTATGAGCAACCCTTCGCAGGCAGCATCGACGCTTCTGCTTGGTACTGGAGTTGGTTGCTTTCTCATTGCCGGCTTTGGCTTTGTTCAAGGTAGGATCTCTCTCGATACATTGAGTGCTGGACTTGTTTTTCCAGTACTCGGTGCGGTGCTTGTTGCTGTTTCACGTTCGATACGCTCAGGAGAGGGATTTTTCACAGACGCTTTTCCTTCCGAAGACGACGATATGCTTGTCGAACGCGTTCAGCGAGACCTCGAATCGACACGAAAAGAAGAGAGTATGGGTTCAGCATGGGCTGAGCTTGAAGCTTCAGTTCTTGAAACTGAATTGAGTGAAGAATAGTGTCACGGGTTCTTTCCTGTTGATTTTGCTCGTGTGCGAACATGCAACGTCAACCCTATGGCTGCTATTGCGCCAGGAATCCAACCTATCCACAAGGCCGCTAAGAACGGTACATTCCATCCAAACGGTATGGCTGAAGCAGCCAATGTTGCTGCTAGCAATGGATACAAGACAAACGAGTGTGATGGCGAGATTACATCTTTCTCAATGAACCACGATGCAACAGAAGACAGCGGTAAAACAACCCATATTGCTGGGATTAGAAGTACGGCATACGGGGTGAACATGCTCATGATGATGGGGGCATACAGGAGTGTCATTTTCATCCACCATATTTCAGGCCGGGGTGCAGCATCAAATCCGAGAGCGGGCATAAATTGCACCAGCATCATGGACGAGATAGCAACAGACGACATCCAAATGGCATAGGTGTAGGGACCAAGGCCACTTCCAAACGCGGTCAATTGATTCACATGAAACAGTGTGAGCAGCAACACGATGAGAGCCATGACAACGGCGAGCCCCATCATGCTGAGGCTTCGCCCTTCTCCATGGTTTAACTCCGCATCAGAACGAACAGCGGGTTGGAGAACAACGGCAAAACAAATTCCAAGATGAACGGAGAGTACGAGCGGTAACGTCATGCTTTGCTCGTGCAATTGGCCGAACCAATCCGTTTCAAAATCGATCGCCGTAGTGAGATAGACCAGGGCACTCACACTCAAGAGCAGAACTTTCAATCTTGCTCTGCCGGCGAGTTTCTGGAAATTTGGACCTGCAAGGAACAATGTCGTCACGGCGAACAATTCCCCACCAAACATGAGAAGACCGCCGATGAGAACCTTCGGTGCGAAGCTCAGCCATTCAGGGACAGGACCGATTGGTCCATTCGGGAATGCTGCAGGTTCAGAATATGCTTGTTCTGGGAAAAACAGCGTTGTTGATGCGAGCGCAAAGGATGCAGTGAACATCATCAACCTGTTTCGGAACTTCTGTCGCAAATCCGGCCGAGTCGTGGATATGCTCGGCAAATGATCGCTCAATACAGCAAAGAGGAAAACAATCAACATGATGATTTCAATTCCGCCGTCTCCGGTGAACATCAGTTTGAGGTCAGCGGAAGAGAACGAACCCGAGCCGAGATGTTTGGCGACTTCGAGGTGGCTCGTATCGCGTGTATAGATTGCTTTGAAGCGGTAAAGGACCACCACAGCCAATTGAATTGGGGGGAGCCAACGAACAGCGAGAACGACGTACTTCCATGCAGGTGTGCCTTTTTTATCTGCATACCGTTCGATTGAACTCATCCAAATCCATGCGAATAATCCGATGACCAGCGCGGGCAAAAACCACGGCATCTCATCGCCCAACATAGATTGGACGGAGGGGATGAAGCCCTTGAGGATGGCGGAAGCAACATAGATGGGGGGCAGAACCCACAAACATGTCGCGCAATCAATGGCAAGAGCAAGACCTTCTTGCCGTAGCGCGCGACACGCCACTCGCAAATCTTGCCAAGAACCTTGGCTACGATCTTGAAAAATGGATTCCTACGGCAACAACTTCGCTTCCAGAGACGCTTAGAGTCACAAGGGCCCGCCACGATCGAGCATGGACAGAATCTCTCCTCAGAGAACTTGGAGGGGCTCCGTTACCGTGGGCCGAAGACGATTTTGCTTGGCAGATGCCGTTCGCACGGGGCCAAGCGCCGGACGAGCGAAGCAAGTACATTCTCAGTTTGTTGCACGAATCCGGCCGTATCACCCGGCAGGAAGCAGCCAGTATGCTTCCAGTTGTCGTATTGAACCCGCAACCGGGACAGCTTATTCTTGATTTGTGCGCAGCACCGGGTTCCAAAGCCACTCAAGTGGCTGAAGCAGTAGCGCCAAGCGGTGTCGTCGTGGCAAATGAGCCGGTGTCGGGGCGCGTGAACATGCTTGTGTCAAACAGAGGCCGTTTATCGACTTCAAACATGCTCATCAATCAACAAGACGGACGCCACATCGGACGAATCCCACCTCCTGGCTACGACGGCATCGTTGCCGACGTTCCATGTACTGGCTCAGCAACTTCACGTAAAAATCGAAATGTGTGGTGGAAATGGTCGCCAAAGGAAAGCCGTACACTGTTTCGACTGCAAGTCGAAATCACCACTCGCGGTGCCAGTTTGCTGCGGCCAGGCGGTCATTTGGTTTACTCGACCTGCAGCATTGATCCCTGTGAAAACGAAGCAGTCGTCGCTCAATTGTTGCGGCAACTTCCCTACCTTGAACTCGTGGACATCGATGAATCCAAATTGGCGGGACTCAAATTACGAGAGGGATTGAGCGACTGGGATGTTCTCGACAAAGAATCAAATCCGCTTCCAAGAGGCGAAGAAGTGCCTCGTACTACGTTTTTACAACCCGTTCACATGAGTCCAGCCGCTCGCCGTCATTGGATGGAGGCGTTGGATGAAGACATCGATGAAAAGTTGGAAATGGAAATCGAAGCACAGTTGAAAAAATGTCGGCGCCTCATCCACCATGACAACAATACTGGAGGTTTCTTTGTTGCCATGTTCCGACATCGACCCGAGGCAACTCCAGAAGGTATTGCTCGAACTTTCATCCGCCGTCGTCAACCTACTCCGGAGTCGGGTTGGGAGCCGTTGGTTCTCGATCAACCGCATACGAACCGTCATACCATTTACACAGCGCCTCAGGAAATCATCGACGAAGCATCGACTCGATACGGCATTGCCCCAGATGAAGTTTCATGGTGGGTTCGTGGAAAGCGTCTCAACATTGCTCCTAAAATGGTCTATGAACGGATATTCAACCAAAAATGCCCGAACAAGCGTGGAAATCTCTGGCCCGAGGGGACGTTTCACCCACTCAAACTGATTCACGCTGGTTTGCCGGCCTTTACTAAGAAGAGAGGTGATTGGCGTTCAAGGCAAGAAGCAGTTCCTGCGCTTTACCCACTGATCACCGCATCCAAAATCCCCGTCTCGCCTGAAACGCTACAACGTTTGCTCACCGGCTGGGCACCGTTGCTTGAAGACTACAACGACGAATTCGAACCCATTGCAATCGATGGACCGCTGCTGCTTTCTTGCGAACTCTCGGGCGGCGAGGAACTTATTTCTGCATGGGCTGGGGCGAGATTGACTCTCATGATGGATGAGAAAGGTAGAGATGTTTTACGATTGAAATTAGCAATGCCGTTCCACTATGAAGAAGAGGAAGAGTGATCGTATGCGCAGAAAGACACCAGTATTGGCCGTTCTTCTCTGTATTCTTCTCTTTCCACAAGCCGCTACTGAAACTGCAGATGGTTATGATTTGGTAGCATCGACGCCATTGCCTGAACAACGCTCTGCTGAGACCGTTCTCTACGAGCATTTTTTGCCGCAACAAGGGCCTTATGAAACAGTCTCAAACGAAGAATTAATCCAACTTTCATGGTGGAAGTGGAGCGACGAGACAAACTCCGATTGGCCGGATGACGATGCACAAGCACGGCTCGGAGAACTTGGCCTAAGCGATGATACAACGATGATTTTTAATGAGCAAAAAGTTGAGAACACTTCGATTACCGATGGTGTGGCAATTGGTCGAGAAAGCGCCCGTCAACAAACCGTTCTGACGCTTGAAGGGAGCATCGATATTTTGAGCGATGAACTCGGCCAATGGTCGCTTCGAATTCCAGTCCAAATGACACCGCTTGTCAACATGAGCGATAACACTGTGTTGTACATCTTCATCACAGAAGACACTGCGATTGACCAACATGGAAGAACTACAAAACATTTGGTTCGAGACATGAAGCCGGAATTTGGTTTCTCAAATCAACAAGGCAACATAACCGATGCGGAATGGTTGGTAACAGCAGACCATTTGATGGCTGCTGGCATCGATTTAGAACAGAATCCATACGGTTGGCACATCACTTTGGCATTCTTTGGCGAAGTTGAAGGAGAATCGACAAACCGCTTACTGGCGTTGTACCATACTCCACTCCCCAACAGATGGCATGCCAGTACTCCCGGTAATTTTGCACTCCCTCTCTTCCTTCTCATCTTCGCCAGTGCAGTAGCAGCTGGCGCTGTTTCCAACGCTATGAAACGCGAGAAAGGTATGCCGCGATTGAACGCTGAATGGAAGACAATACAACCTCCAGTGGCGCGTTTTACATTCAATGCAGGAAACCTCCCACTTCAACTGAAATCGTGTGTTACCGAATTGCCATGGGGGATGAAAGGTGGATTCAAAACAAAGCAGATACCGGCGGATTCGGAATATGAATTCGTGGTGCGATTCAAGGAAATTCATTCTACGGATTGTCAAGTTTCTTTTGGTCTTGAGGTCGAAGAACTTGGGACATGGACGCAATATCTGCGTTTGACATCCCCTTACTTCCAATCAGAGGGCGGAGAGGGAAGCGTTGAAATCGACGAACCTGAAGCAACGGGTGGAGAGCATCATGACGCTTGATGAAACAGACCGAGCCTTGCTGTCCGCCATGTTGGAAGACGCACGAATTAGCCAACGTGCCCTTGCTCGCAAGGTTGGTATCGCCCAAGGCACTGTTCTCAATCGAATTCGACGCATGGAAGAACTCGGCATTATCAAAGGATACAGCGTTCTTCTTGACCCAGCTTCCATGGGCTGGAGCATGACCATCATGGCTGGTCTACGTATTGTCAAGGGAAGGATGATTGATGTTCAAAGAAAAATAGCTGCTGACCCACGGGTTTTCGCTGTCTATGACGTCACCGGCGATTGGGATTCAATGGTTCTCGCTCGTGTGAAGGATCGTGAAGATCTTGATGATTTGACAAAGACCGTGTTTACGCTCGACGGCGTTTCACGTTCGTATACGCACGTTGTTCTAAACACCGTCAAAGAGGACGGCATGCCCAAACCTCCTTCGCCTTCGAACGATTAACTGCCTCGGGAATCTTCCATGTCGATAAAAGGCAGCAGATCCACGGCCAGACTTTTCAGAGATTCAACAACACGAGTTTCAGGTTTGAGCGCTTTCAACAACTGATTACGCAATGCATCGCATACCTTCACATCCATTGCTTCCAACCGTTCAGTAAGTGATTTTTGTAACCGTCCACCGGTTCGGTCCCAATCCATGAGCAAACACATCGAGGGTCCACCTTGTGCATCTCGAGTCCCGTATGTTTCGTAGAGGTAGGCGATAAATCGGTCAAGCCCCCATCCTCGATTCAAAACTTCAATTGGGCCGGTGAAATCCAGCGCTTCCAAGGCATAACGGTCTCTTTTTCCCTCGATGATGACGGGCCACCCGTGCCGGTTTTTCGCCCGTGCTTCACCAAGAGCGATGCCAGCAACTTCAAAACGTTCCGCTGCGTTTCCGCTGCCAAGTGGAGAACGATGCTTCTGATCCCTCATTCTTCTTCCTCCAATACAGTTTGAAGCTGTTCTACAAAACGCCCTGCATGCGTCGAGTCTACGCGTATTTTCTTCATCCGAGATGTTAATCCACTGATGAATTTGAGTTGATTCTTAGGAACGCCGAGTGCCGTTGAAAGGACATTCAAGACGGCATTGTTCGCCATTCCTTTTTGTGCTTGAGCACGGACCGCAACGCTCACGCACCCTCTCCATTCATTCACGCCGAGTATACCTTGCCGCTTTGCCCCAGGTTGGACTTCGACATCAACCGTCACTGCACCATCAAAGGTGGACTGGAGGTAGTGCGAAGCGCTCATCAATCGCCTTAGAACGAGGCCATATTTCAACTTGCTAACCTCTGGCGCCCTCCGGCTCAAAAAACAATGCTTAATAAGGGCGAAAACGGAGGCAGAATAGTAGCGAACTAAACGCTACACTGTGAGCATGCCGTAAGGTTGCTCAACAGAACCCTAGCCATGCCGTATTCTCCAAGGGTTTAAGGCAGGTATCACCGGCCCTCACTTTGAGGGTAATCTATGCCTGCTGAAGACACTGTTTTCAATGTCCTGTATGACAAATATATGTTTTGGAGTATCGTAGTTGGTATCCTCACCTTCGGGTGGATGTTTATCGCTATGCTGCGCTACCGCGACGGCGTCGAGCCAGTTGAAAACATGGAAAAATACCACATTGAAGTTGGCTCATTCCCAGTTGACAGCCACAACACGAAACTCGAAGTTATGTTCTATGTCTTGCCGACCATTCTGGTTGTTTGGCTTACAATGATGGCACTGGCTTCAAACACAGCAGCCTGGACTATTCCCGACGATGAAGACACATTCAATGTCGATATTGTTGGTAAGCAGTGGTTTTGGGAGTTCCATTACCAAGAGGATTTAACTTGGGAAGACGTATCTCCGGATATTGATGTCAACTGGACCGGCAGTATGCTGATGGTCCACACTCATGGCAGCGAGGCAACCAATGTCACCATCGAAATCGATGGTGTCGAGACAGACTATTCAATCGATCTCGCTGCTGAGATGCTCACCTTGTCGAACATGTATTTCGACCGTGAATTGCACAGCGTCATTACCGTCTACGATGCAGAAGACCAACTCCTCCACACATGGGAGCACTTGCCTGCAGGCACAGTTCTTTCTTCTGCCGGTGGACAGCATTTGATTATCCCATGCGACGAAAGCATCACTCTTGATTTGTTTTCACGCCCTCACTCCGATACAAACCCCGCTTATGTAGGCGTTCAACACTCATTCTGGCTTCCAGAGTGGGGTGTGAAGGAAGATTTAGTGCCTGGGCTTGAAGCAGGAACCGTCATGACATTCTTCCCTAACGATGCGGGAACATTCCCTATCCGATGCGCTGAATACTGTGGCCTTGACCACTCCAAGATGATTGGCAACATCGATATCGTTGCACGTGACGGCGCTACCTGTGAAGTTGATACTGGTGTCAAGAAATCAGACTCACACACAGACCAAGAGTCGAGTGGAGGTGCGTACTGATGATGAAGCGTTTCTCGATACTCGCTCTCGTTCTCATGATGCTCGTTGCAGCACCGCAGTTTGAAG
>JAQXFL010000080.1 GCA_029250345.1 Candidatus Poseidoniaceae archaeon | reverse complement strand
TTAAACGGGTCTTCAACCGGGAACGAGTGCAAGCCAAGCCGTGTCTTTCCGCCGGTTACTACGGCGGTTGAAGCATGAGGTTTGCCGTACTTCCATTTCTTTTCTTCCCGACTGATCGGGTGTCCACTCCTAATCGATAGTACGTGCTCTTCCCACGGTCGTTCAAGAACCAACTGCTTGATGAAATGGGCAAAGATTTCCCCAATCGATTGTGTGTTCCTTTCTTTGAGCAACTGTTCAGGGTTGTCCGACATTGTCAGGTCGTATTCGATTCCATCAACTTTGAGATGTGTGCGCTCTTTGCCAGATTGAATGTTTGGAGCGACCGGAGGAGAAGTCGTTTGAAGTGCTTGCAGCATAATGAGGCTCCAAGCATAGGATGAGAATGTTCCTTGGGCAGCGTCACCAACATCGCGTTGCGATGCCCAATACTTGACGGCCAAAATGCTGTTTTGAATGCGCTCATCCATCTCTCCATAGCGCTTGAGCAGTGTTGTGTTGTGCAAGGCCAACGTGTTGTTAATCGAGATGTCCACCGGAATTTTCGTTCGTTCATCGGTGAATTTGATGATTGGTACTTTCGCTGAAGCAATCACCTGAATGTCTTCCATGTCCTGGTTTTTGAGAGTGTTTGATATGGAACGAAGAATTTTCTTTGGTTTTTGGTCGTTGAACAAGAGGCAGAGATCCATGTCGCCACTTGAAAGAGAGAGTCCAGAAGCAGATGAACCGAATTGTCTCAACGAACTGCCCTTGAATCTCCGTTCGACGGTCCTCTTCAAGTGTTCATACAACCCTTTTCGCTTTTTCAGCATCGATGCTGAGGGTCGTTGTTCAAGAAGTGTCTTTTCGATGTCCTTGGACAGTTGGTCCATAGCGGATGCTTCCAAACTTTCACCGTTTGGCAACTCGAGTTTGTCACAGAGATACTGATGCACAAGTGGCCAGCGATGTTGCTGAGCGTTGTCAAATCCCGTGATTTGGCATTCGTCGCTCATTCTTCTTCACTCCCTTTGGCTTGCTTCTTTTTCGAACGGCGAGAGTAGGTCGGTTTTGACTCCTTCTTGCTGCTGTTTGCCCGTCGACGTGCGTGGCTTGATGGTTCGCCGTTTTGGACGCGTTGGCCATTTTCGAGAAGTGAGTCAAATCCCTTGTCAATGTGGTTTTGCCAGTGTTCAATGCCTTTCTGGCTGCTGTCAAGGGCAAGTGCAAGACGCTTTGTTCGTGCATCTGCTCGTCGCCGGTGAGCCTCCTGTTCAAGGTAGGTGTTGTGGAAGTATTCGTTTTCAGAGGCGTGGTCAAGCAAGGCATTGTGCGCCTTTTCGGACAACGAAAGTTGGTTGCGTGCCTCTTCGTACAACTTCTTCATTGCCGCTTGCTCTTTCTGGTTGTCTTTTCTTTTCGACACCCATTCCTCATGCTGTTGGAGCAACGTCTTCATCTCTTTGATGTATTTTTGCTCGGTTTTGTGGTTGCCAGCATTGGTTTCCAGTTCGTGTTCAATCTTCTTGAGCTTGTCTTCGAGTTTGGTTTGAGCCCACTCGGGGTTTGCTTGCTTGACACCACCTGCGTTGGCGATTGTGTCACGAACTTTGCCTGCCTCTTTGAAAAGGTCTCGAGCCTTATTACGAGCAGTGTTTCTTTCCTTTTTCAGATTTGCAACTTTGGCGTTCACTGCATCCCGTTGCTCTTTGGCACTTCGGGCCAAAGGCTCTGCTGCACGAAGTTCGTCTTGACGTGCATCCAGTTGTTCGGGAATGGTCTCAGCAAGCCGTTCGCGACGGTGCAAAATGGACTTTGCCAACAAGGCAGGAGTCATTTCCAGCAACTCGTCAGGACCCATACAGTGTGCGCCAGTCTCCAACCTTCAATAAACATGGCGTAGTGTCTTCATTAGGCGAGAAAGTGAAGAACCCCCGTGCAGAGGGTGAAGCATGGGCAGGGGTGAGGCCAGTCAATCGAAGTCGTTGGCACTGTGCGTCACGGCTCTTTTTTTGACCTGCTTGTTGCCGTTGGTAAGCGCAACAGGGGGCGGCGCTGTGATGGATGTAAGCAGTTTCTCACTTGCTGACTTTGAGACCACTGAGGACTCAACATACGATTTACAATTCGACCTGGTCGAACTTCTCTCAAGCGATGCTGAAGTCGAGGTGCAAGTGGAACTCTCTTCTCTTGACGGCACACAATTCGCAGCATTGAGCCAAAATCTCACCGTCGCGGCTGACTCAACATTGCCCGTCCAATTTACACTTACATCGCTTCCATATGGATACTCAACCGTCGATGTAGAGATTCTTGGCGAAGTTGGCTCTCCAAATTCAACTCAAACGATTACCCTCTCTCGAACGCTTCATCGACTTCAGCCCGCAGACGTCTCCTTGGCGACTTCCGGTCAGATTCTTCTCTCCGGCGTGACTTCTGAGGGTGTGTCGACGGGAAATGTTTCAATCCATGACGGCGATTACCTTCGTACAGAAGTTGCCATCATTAACGATGGTGATTTTTCTTGGACAGGTACACTTTCTCAATCGCTGAATGTACAGTCGGTCTATGAGAATCAAACAAGCTCCGAAGTCACGGTCGATGCGCAGTCAAGTTTGATTGTCTTCTTCAACAGCACATTGCAACTTATTGAGGGCTCAGCGAGCCTTGAACTTTCGCTCAACGACACCGGTGACGGTGACTCGAGCGACGAATCAAGATCTCTTACGTTCGAAGTATCTCCTCCTCCATTGCCGCTGATGACGCTTACTTTTTCTTCAGACATGGGCGAACTCACTGCTGGAGATGCAGTCGAATGGAATCTTTCAGTCTCCAACACTGGTTCGTTGGATTTTGATGGAGAACTCGTATGCACGTTCGGGCAAGAAACGCTGTACGATGCCTCGTTGACTCTTACGATTGAATCCATGACCAATCTTTCACTTCAATCAACAGCACGACCGGACCTGTTGTCTTGCTCGGTGCTTGGTATGCGTATTTCGCCTCTGTCTACTTCCACTGTATCGCTAGCTTTTGATATTGAATCGGCAGCCTTTGAGTTCGCCGGCTCAAGTATTCCTGCAGTTTTGAACGGCCCTTGGCACGACGGTGATACAGCCGTGTTCTCGATGCTTGTTCGTAACCATGGTGAGCAGATGGGCCATGTGATGTTGGTGTGTGAAACACTGGGTGTTGAATACGCAAGCAACGCATTGTCGCTGGATGTTGACGCAGCGGGTGAGGTCAGTGTCTCTTTGCCAATGTCAACGGTTGGCGACCAAGCCGTCAACTGGTCACTCTCTTCGACCGACGGTTCGATTGATTCCGGTCTCAACGGTACTGTGATGGTGCCTGTTGCAGCCCAACAAACATTGACTCCGAAAATTACGTCGGTAGCTTGGGATGCAGTGAATGGTGTCACGTTCGAATGGTCTGTTGAGATGAGCGAAGGTATTGACCGGCCTGTTCGAATTCGTCTCGGTTACACCGAATCAGGCTTGGATATTTATCCCATGGACTACGAAGTCACGCTCTCCGCAGGTATGACAAGCGGCGTATTCACCGTTGGCTTTGTTGATTCCGAGCGGGTTTCAATCCGTGCAACACCACTCAACTGGACCACCGGTTTCGGTTTTTCCAGTTTCAGTTTGAGCATTCCTGATGAGCGTCCATCGTATTCAGTCGACTTCAACCCTCTCTCCACCCCAAACAGACCGTTGCCCGGTGAAACCGGTTCAGTCACGGTTCAAGTCCGAAACACCGCAGATGTTGCCGGTGCGGATGGATACCTTGTCGTATCCACCCAAGGTGGTCTTTTCCTCGGTGAGAAACAAACGGATGCTTTGGCTGCAAATTCAGATTCGAATTATCAGTTCTCATTCGAGTGGCCAGACTTGGATTCTGCCCCTCTCAAGGTGACTTGGGTCGTTGGCGACAGCAGTTTCACTGCGACAAACACGTTCCAATCGGGAGTTGTTGTGGTTGAAGAAGCATCGTTTGAATTCCCGTGGGTAGGCGTCATTGGCGGGGTCATGCTGGCCGTTGTCCTCGGCGCAGTCGTCCGAATCTATCAAAACCGAAGTACGGATTCATCTGTTGCAAAGCCGGAGAAATCAACCGCTTCAAAGAAGAAGCAAAAAGCAGCAAAGGCAACAAGTGTTGAAAAAATCCAGATTGGCTGTCCTGAATGCGACCGTCAATTACGTGTGCCAGCAGATTACGGCGGACAAGTCCGTTGTCCTGACTGCTCGAATCGCTTTGATGTGACTCCTCGTATCGATTCCTCACGAGAGGAAGTCGAGGAAGAACCTGCCGTTGTATCGGACGGTAAGATAGAGATCCACTGTCCAGAATGCACACAATCACTCCGCATTCCAGAGGATTATACCGGTTCGGTTCGTTGCCCTGCTTGTGAGGAAGTTTTTTCCGCAGTACAGACTGAGTAGATTTGGGTGAGTGCATGAATGGACATTTTCGAGAGTTTGAGGATGAATACCTCGAGACCATGTATGAGTTTTACGAAAAGCAACCGGGTCTTCCGGTTCGTAACGGTGACTTAGCTGGTGCTCTCGGCATTTCACCCGCTTCTGCAACAGAAATGATTCAGCGGTTGGCGGGGAAGGGAATGGTTGATTATGTGCCTTACAAAGGGGCTACTCTTACAGAAAAGGGAATGATTCACGGTCAGAAAATGAAGCGTCGACATCGCCTCGCTGAAGTTTTCTTGGAGAGCGTTTCGTTTCAAGGAGATACTCACGCAACCGCGTGCCGATTAGAGCATGCCATCGACGACGATTTAGAAGTCGCTCTCACACTTTTGCTTGGTGAGCCGCTCCTCGACCCAAGCGGTCGAGACATTCCGCTTGCTTCAACTGATATCTCGGAGCGCGTTGAAGCTACAAAATCACGTTTATGCTCGCTCGCCAATCTCTCCGTGGACGCAAGTGGGACATTGGAAGCCATGTTCCTCAGTGCATCTGAGGTTGAAGTGTTGGAGTCTCAAGGGTGCAGAGTCGGCATTCAAATCACCCGTTCAGGGGCTGGTTATACGCTCTCAGATCAGTCGAACATCGTACTGACTCCGGAACTTGCCTCCAAACTCCTCGTTCGCATACATCCGGGTTTGAACTGATGTAACACTTTAGTGCAAGAGACGGGTGGACTGTATATGGTTGAAGAACCGGTTGATTCTCCAGACGATGAAACCCAACAATCCACTTCAGAAGAAAGCATCCTTACCTCAGAGCGTTTTTGGTTTGCCATAGACCGTCAACTGCTCGGCTCAGGATTACGTCTTGTTCTGATTTTACCGGCATTTTCGTTCTTCACTTATTTCGGAGCACTTGCTTTTTCCGCAACATCTCCAAAATGGTGGTCACAAATCGAACCTACGGTTGGAATAAGTTTCGCAATGGCTCTTACTGCCCTTACTTTTGTTCTCTTGCTCGGCTATATTCTTGCCCAAACTTTCCATCGACACCGTGTCGAGTTGTCTCTCAACAATTTTGAGCAGGAAGTTGAGCGTCTTAACGGAGAACATCTTTCCGTTCAGTCCTTGCACGGCTATGAAAGTCTCGCAGACCAGTTGTCTGGAGCCAAATCAAAACACACGTGGTCGCTTTCTTTTGGAATTCTTTCAAGCCTCCTCTTGATTGTAATTTTCTTTGTCGATATTGCTTCTCTCAACGGTCGAATCATGCTCTTACTTTCTTTCTCCACGCTCATGCTTTCTCTTTCACAGCATTTCCTAACTCGTTCCTCTCCGTTCAACATGGACGAACGTACAGGTTTGTTGAAGGCGTACAACCCTCCAATTCACCCTTCGACCTTGGAAATGGTGTTTGACGACCTCGTGAAAACACACATGGACCCACTGTTGCGTTCGGTTTACGAGATTTATTCGAAGGAATTGGAACAGTGTCTCAAGAGAGGAACTGATCCGCAGTACGCCCGAGAGAAAATCTTGATGACGCTGTATCGACACTCCAAGGGCCTTGATTTTAAGACAATGGAATCGGAACTTTCCGAAGTCTTGACTAAGAAAGGAATGGATCTTGTTCGCAGCCATCCCGTCTTTACGATTGAGGAATGGCTTTCGATTATTGACCACATTGAACATGCTTGTCCTGCATTCTTCCGGATGATTGGTCGAATTGAAGAAGACCTCGGTGCTGGCCGGGCAGCTACAAATTCCGATATTGTGTTTGAAGTGGACATGGAAAATGTCGTACATGAACGTGCCAACCTCTTCACGCTCATCCACAATCTTTCGGACACTCCGAGGAACGTCGTCCTTCGAGTCCAATCACCCGACTTCCGACCGCACGACATCGCCATGACCTACCGGCTTAATCCAGGCGAACAACATTGGTGGTCAGCAAAGGCTCTTCCACTTGCAGCTGAGGGCGATGAGGATGTTCTCGGACTCATGTCGGGTCTTCTCAGAGACGGCACAGTCGCTTGGCAATCCTTACTCCCTGAGCGCTTTGGAGAAGCGACGGTCTCTGTTCGTCTTGAGGAGCAAAGCGGTGATCTCATCATTGGACGACAGATTAACGTCCGGGTTCGAACCAAGTTCCTCGAACGCATTCTCGGCATATCATCCGTCACCACAGGCCTTCTCGGTATCCTCGGTATTTCTGCTGCAGTATTCATCAAAATCAGCGAAATACTCGGTAACATCGGAGTGTAATTGCCTTTTTACTCATGGGTAGATTTGAAATGGGTCACTCTGTGCAGTAGTCATGCGCGGAAGACCAGACGATGCGACTCCAAGTCCTGATGCTGAATTGCGAGAAGAACTGCAGGGCATGGAAGCACGTGTTCGAAAAATGCGAAATACTCGCAATTCGTTCAGCGATCAGGCTCGTACTGTAGCGGACAAGCGCAATGCTGTTCAAGG
>JAQXFL010000104.1 GCA_029250345.1 Candidatus Poseidoniaceae archaeon | reverse complement strand
GGGTCTGCCATTTGGGATTCGATGGATGCAATTTCCTCTTCGAGTTCTTGGAATTGTCGACCTTTTCGTCCGAGTTCTTCTTCGATGGTTGAATCCGATTCAATGTCACGAATCTGTGTCAGGTACGCAATACGAATTCCAGGTGCATAGTCAATATCACCGACGTCTTGTGATTGTTCGCTGATGGTGTTGAGTAGGGTGGTTTTCCCTGCCCCGTTGTGGCCGACAATACCGATTCGGTCACCGTCTTGGACCAAGAGGTTGATGTCGAGTAAAACATCAACAGGGCCGAAACTTCGGTCAACGCCTTCGATGTTGATGAGTTGGCGTGCCATGTTCTCCCCAGTTCACGGCCCTCGTCAACCCCTCATAAACACCATGGCTTACTCTTCGGCATACACGCCTCGAACCAATGGTTCTAATCGTACATCGTAAACGCATTTTTTCGACCACTGCGAGCCAGTAGTTTTTGCCTCGATTCTGTTTTGGTGGCTTTGTGTTCGGCAAGTTCATTTCGCATTCCAGGGCAAGCGACAATGCAAACTGCTACGCCGAGTAGAACTCCCGCAGGCACGGAGAACAGCAAAGGTATCGAGAGAATCAAGGAATTGGCAATGCCGACGATGAATCCAACGAAACTACCTACGCCGATCGGTTTCTGAATGATTTTTGGTATCAGCCGTGAACCGTAGAGAGAAGCAGAACTTTCCTGCAAATCAAAACTTTGAGTCTCTGTAGATTCATTTGACATATCTACAGTTTACCTTGAAGGGTTATAACCTCTTTGCCGTCAAATCAGACGAGAAAGCGGCTTTTTCCTTGACGGATTGGCGCGAATGGGCTCAAAAAGTCTTGATTTCTTCCTCGTGCAGAGCGAGTAAGTTTCGCAACTTGACCTTCATTGAAGGTGTCAACATGTCGTTGTCCGTTGTCCACTCCACAGGGTCCAAGATGAGGTTCGCAGCACGCTCATAGCCTTTCCAGGTTGGAGCTTGCATGTTGTTTTCTCTCAGTTCAGCAAGAAGCCAATCACGGGTTGAAGCACGGCCACAAATGTCGGCATTGCTACCGGATGCATCGACGCCAGCATTGCTTAGAGCAGGCTTGAGAGCTTCCATGTTCGGGTGAACGATGAGGTAAGTCTTCAGCATGTTTCGGCCATCGAGAACTGCTTGTTCAACGAGTGGCGATAGTTTGAGGTTTTCTTCCAAAGGAGCAGGAGATACGTACTTTCCATTTTCCAACTTGAATTGACTCTTGACACGGCCGGTAATCGAAAGGTAGCCATCGGATGATAGTTTACCCAAGTCACCGGTTCTAAAGACGCCCGGTTCCATGATGACTTCTTTGGTGGCAGCCTCGTTGTTCCAGTATCCTTTCATAACGTTAGGGCCGTGGACAATGATTTCTCCTTCGTCAGGGCGTTCAGGATCGTCCCAAGCATCGGTATCGATGGTGACTTTGACGCCGTTTGCGACTCGACCAACACAACGGAGTTTCGAAGTGCCTGGTCCAGCCCATCCGTTGGCAGAAACGAGCGGCGAAGTTTCGGTTAGGCCGTAACCTTCGTAGCAACTGAATCCAACTTGTTGGATGAATGCTGCTACATCGGGTGAAAGCGCTGCAGCACCGGACATACAGAATCGGATGTTGCCACCAAATCGTGCACGAACCTTCGACCAAACGAGTTTGTCGTAGAACTTGTCGAAGAATCCAGAGGCAGGGACTGCGTCACATTCGACGCCAGCCTTTTCAATTCGCTTAGCAGCGGATTTCTTTGCTTTTCCGATCAAGAATTTCTTGACACCTGTTGCTTCATTGAATTGACTGTTGACACGGTCGTAGAACTTGTTCCAAACACGAGGAACTGCAAGAAGAACTGCTGGCTTAATTTCGATGCACTCATCAGCAATCCGAGTGATTTCTGAGATGAGGTTAATGTGGACGCCACATCGAATCATCCAGTGCAGGTCAAAGGTGCTGCCAAAGGAGTGAGCCCAAGGAAGGAAAGCAGCGTTCTTATCGCCGACATAGACCTTGAAGGCAGATTGGACACACAGTACGTTTGAGAGCGTGTTCCAATTGGTGAGCATGACACCCTTTGGGTTGCCTGTAGTACCTGAGGTGTAGATGAGCGTGTTGAGGGCGAACGGGTCGTCTGCGACTTCAAATGTGTTTTCACTTGCTCGGCCAGCAGCAACGAAATCGGACCATGCGTGAACTTCGATTCCTTCAGGCGGGATTTCGTTAGCCTGTTCGTCACCGAGCAAAACCACACCGCACCGAGGCCATGCTGCAGCATCGCTTGGAAGGTGCTTGACGAGTTTGTCGAGAATAGCTGTGTTTGCAACCGCAAGCATCGATGGGGTCGAATCGTTGAGGATGTATGCCCATTCATCGCCGTGCTGATGTGTGTACATGGCGGTGTATGCAGCACCGATTCCGTTTGCGCCGTAGGCCATTGCGGCCCATTCAACACTGTTGTCGAGAATCAAAGCGATTCGCTCTCCTGCTTCGACACCAACATCAGCCAGTTGCTGGCCAACAGCAGTAGCAAGTTCTCCAAATTCACCGTAGGTCAAATGGACCCGTGAAGCGCCCTTTGCAGGAATGTATCCAAAACAATTTTGTTCACCAAAGCGCCCAACGCTCGTCATCAACATTTGGTACAGTGTTCGAGGGTCATCGCCTTCGGGTTTCACCCATTGTCGGTCATCCGGTTGTCTTTCCCAAGCCATTTGCA
>JAQXFL010000064.1 GCA_029250345.1 Candidatus Poseidoniaceae archaeon | reverse complement strand
TCGAACATTTCTTGGACTTCCGCTGGGGCTTCGGCTACTTCGTAGACTTCTCCCATATCTTCTGCCCAGTTCTTGTCTGGAACACCTGCTTTCTCGTCGTCTTCTGCTTGCTTCTTATTCAAGGTGTGAGCGAACTTCTTTGCTTCCATCTTCATAGAAAGGCACTTAGTAACGGTCTTTTGAGGCAGTAATTCCCATTCTTGACCAACCGGTGCTTGTGCGACAAAGTCCACTTTCAAAGTGTCCATGAGTTGACTGAACAACATTTCGCCGCCACGGTCGCCGTCGATGGCTAGGATAACGGTCTCTTTGCCGTTTGCCAAGTCGATCAGTTCCTGTTTCATAGTACCCGCACCGTCTGCGCTAATGGCGTTCTTCACGCCACAGTTGAGGAGGTTACGAACATCGTTTCGCCCTTCAACAATAATCAATGAAGACGAGGATTCGATGTTTGGCCCACATGTTAACCCGTGGAAACTTGTAGCCGTTCCTGTGGTCATAACCGAGCGAACTTCTTCGATAATGGTCTTCGAGGCAGCTTCGCCTGAATTCACAAGGTTGAGCAATAATTCCTTAGCACGGTCAACAACTGCGGTTCGCTTTGTTGCACGAATGTCTTGTATTTCAACAACTTTGATGATAGCGTTGCATGGACCTATTCGGTCAATAGTTTCGAGTGCGGATGCAATAATTGCTGTTTCAACGTTGTCGAGACTGCTTGGAATCAAAATGAGACCGTGGACCTTTCCACCTTTGGATTCAGTTTCTACATCAACGTGGCCGATTCGGGCGGTGCGCTGCAGTTTACGAAGTTCAAGTTCGTCGCCAAGCAGGCCTTCTGTTTGCCCCATGATGGCGCCAATTATGTCCTTGCGCTGGACTGTTCCGTTTACTTTGATATCGGCGCGGATTTGATATTTCATTGCCTTGCCTTGCTTTTGACCGCCTGAGCGGCCTCCTGAGTTGTGTTTACGAGCCATATGTATTTCTCCTACTATCGACATCCCGTTCCAAAAAATGGGCCGAGGCCCATCATGCATTTGCTGCATATGCGACAAAGTCACAATGCGTGAAAGGGAGGTGGATAGTTGGTCCACGGGTCAACTCCTTTTGAATCCTCTTACATATTTACAGGTAAAATCAAACTTTGAACATACAAGAGATTCAAGAACATGAAGGCCGTCCCTTAGCGCGTGACGACCTCTAATTCTCGAAATTTAGATGTGTTTCGCAGCACCGTGGAAGTGATGCTCGGTGACGGTCGCCTCACACGGGAAGAAAAGAGACTTACCATCAAACTCGCAAGTGCTCTCGGACTTACCGAGGAGCAACCTGCAGAAATTTACAGAGCCATACAGGCCAATGAAGAATCGGCACCTGGAGAACTGGTGAGCATTGAGGAAGCACGGGAAGTCTACACCAAAGTTTTCGAAGTTGCCATTGTCAATGCGTCGCTCTCCCGAGATGAGTTTCGTGTTCTCGCCCACCTCCGTTCAGTCTTTGAAATCGATAATGATGAACACGAAGCTATTGAAACAAGACTGCGCGAAATTGTAAAAGAAAAATTCGAAGACCCCGGTGTTGTTGATAAAATGCTCCACACATTACGAGATTCCGTGGGCCTCGTTGGAGATATTTTTGATACGGTGAGGAAAAAGGCCACTGACGGTGGTCGAAGTGAATGAAAAGGTAGCGCTGTACCTCGGTGAGCCACAACCAAAACTTCTTCGCTCAAAACGCAAAACCCTCAAATTTTTGAGGGGTGCTTACGCTGCTGGCGTCCCAGGAATGATGGCAAAACCATCCACTGACTTGCTGGCGAATGCAGGCGGTTACGCCTTCCATTACGGTTGCCCAAATCCCGAGCTACGAGATATCGCTTCTTGGATTCTCACGAGTGGAGAAAACTCCCATCGCCGTATAGCGAAACTCATCCCTGCATTATGGAAACGTCACGGACAGGAAGACTTGGTTTTGGTTGGTTTGCTGCTCGCTAACATGTCTGAAGAGGAGTTGGGAGAATCTCCTTGGATGGCGTTGATCCATATGCTCGGTGAAAGTGAGCCGCTCGGTGCTCTTCTTGAAATTGGAGAAGAAATGCTGCGTGGCGGCCATGAAGTACCTGATGATGAATGGATAATGGCCATGGCAGGTCAAAGTAAACTATGGCATCAAGTGGCAGTATTGTTTATTTCATTACGGTCAGAAAAACCTGGTCCAATCCGAGGCGTTGTCACAACCGCTCCGGGTGGAGGAGAACTGTTTGAAAGGATTCGAAACCGTTTGCTTTCACAGGAGAATTGAAGCCCCTCCAAGCATAGGATTTACCATGAGTGAGCGATTTCTGCCGACGGAAGACCCGGTCCTTGAGTCTGTCCTGCAATGGACCGTGACCCGTGATGCTCAAGATGTTCGCCGATTATTGGAATGGTTGCCTGAAGCTCGCTCAAGTCGAGAAAGAAAGGCGTTGCTCGACAGAGTTCGAAGCCTCCTTGCAGAATTGGAGTCGGCACTCGATGGCCTTGAAACACTCACCTGAGGTCCTCAAATGGTCACGGTTCTGCTGCTTGCCGGAGGTAGGAGTCGGCGAATGGGTACAGACAAAGCCTTGATGCGCGGTGGAGTAGAGCGGTTACGCCAATTAGCCATTCAGTGTCATGCTGACAGAATCGTTACGCTATGTGGGGCGAAGGAACGTGAACGTATGTTCAAAGGCGAAGTTTGGGCTGACCCTCTCGCTTGTGATACTTTGAGCGATGTGATTGAATGGGCTTTTTCTTTGATTGAAGGGGATGTCCAACTCATTTGTTGCGATGCTTTCAATCTTGAAAAAGAAGGGTTGCAACGGCTGCTTTCGAGTGGTGGGGGGGTCCCAGTTGATGAGGAAGGAAACAGGCAACCGCTGCTTGCGAACTGCCCAAAGGAATGGACGATGAGGAAAAGCAACGGTACTGTATCATCTCTCTTTCAAGATTTAGAAAGTCTGGATCTTGGTCTGCTCTCCCGTCAAATGAAAAATTTCAACTCACCTGTGGATTGAGTTACTGCTTGACCAAATAGTCAATAACAGTTGGATAAAGGCGGTGTTCTTCGATTTTCACTCGCTCTGCGAGCGAAGACTCGTCGTCGTCGGAAAAAACCGGCACTCTGCATTGACCGAGAATTTCGCCGGTATCCATGCCTGCATCAACATGGTGAACGGTGCAACCTGAAACATGAACTCCGGACATGAGGACATCGCGATGAGCGTGCGCCCCGGGGAAAGCAGGAAGAAGAGATGGATGGATATTGATGAGGTAAGGCGCCCATTGTTCAACAAAACTCGGCGACATTAAACGCATGTATCCACTCAAAAGTACGAGCTCGATGTTCGATTCTGCAAGAAGTTCGAGTATGCGTTTTTCATGGATTGCTCGCTTTTGGTTCGAGTCTGAAATCTCGGAGGGCAATGGAACGCATACAGACTCAACGCCCAACGCTGTTGCCCTATCGAGTCCTTTAGCCTCAGGTCGGTCTGAAATCACAAGGCTGGTCTCATGCCCGCATGAAGGATTTGCTTGTTGGTAACGGATCATGGCCACCATACCGGAACCAGAACCGGAGATGAAAATAGCGCATCGAATCGGTTCTTTGGCTGAACCTTGCCGCAATACCCACTCACGGCTGCCCATGATACTGGGTAAGGTGAGAGAGCCTTGAGGTCTTCGGGTATTCGCGCCCAACCCTTTTTCGGGGTTCGACTGTAGGCACAGACAAGGAGGAGTGGGCATGGCTGAGTCGACTCATTCAAAATCTGGCGAGGAATCGGAGACTCAACAGCCTGATCCATTTTTCGGTCTTTCTGAGGAAGAGATAATTGAGACGGTGTTGAATCAACATAAGCCATCGCGTAATCCCTTTGTAAGAGGAATATGGATTACTGTCGGAAGTATTGGAGTTCTGTTCGCAATCATTGGCATCTTTTTACCCGGCTGGCCAACGACTTCTTGGTTGGTTCTCTCCGCTTATTGTTATGCTCGGTCGAGTAAAAAAATGTTCAAATGGTTGCTTACCAATCCGATGTTTGGTGCGGTACTGCTCGAATACTATCGCTCAGGTAAATCACTGCCTTTCCACTCAAAAATTGTCATTGGTGGAGTCATATGCTTGGCTTCAATTGGTTCTATCTACGTCATTACCAAAGCTGGCGACCCAGGATTCGGCCAGGCTTTGATTGCAGTCGTTGCCATTATCGGAGTATGGTGGGTCGGATGGAAAGTTCCAACCACTGCCTAATCTTCTTTTGGCGTACCCGTATACTTCTGAACTGTTGAATACCCTGCTTGAGAGTCGAAATTTGGAACAACTCCGTGAAGAAGAAGTCGAAATGCACCAAAACCGAACCAAAAGGCCATCTTCCAGGCTTGAGCAAGGTGAGCAAAATAAGAGATATTCAGGTCTTTGAGATGGCCCATGCTCCTAGGGGCTCGGGCATAGTGCTTAACTGGACAGGGTTCAATGTCGGAACAGACGATGCCCTGTAAACAACATAGAAATGCCCATTTCGTCAGCGGCATCGATGACTTCCTGATCACGAATCGAGCCACCGGGTTGAACAATTGACGACGCTCCCGCATTTGCTGCTTGTTCAAGTCCATCTTTGAACGGGAAGAACGCATCGGATGCGAGTACGCATCCCTTGGCCTTTTCGCCGGCTCTACGTGCGGCGATTCGAACCGCTTCCACTCTGCTGGTTTGACCTGGTCCAATTCCTACTGTGGCGGTACCTTGAACCATGACGATGGCATTGGACTTGACCTGTTCACAGATTCGCACAGCGAACTTCATACTCGCAATCTCAGATTCGCTGGGAGCTTTTTGTGTGACAACACGCGCTTTCTCCCAATCGATCACAGGTGCTTCTTCTGTTTGAACCAACCAGCCACCCTCGATGGGTTTGCGAACAAGAATTCGCTCCAATGAGGCAAGGCGGTTGTTTGGAGACTCAATTGTAAGGATTCGCCGATTCTTCTTCTGCATGACGATTTGCTTTGCCTCTTCGTTGTATGCGGGAGCCATGAGTACCTCGATGAACAGCCCGCTCATGGCGTTGGCTGTGTCAACTTCGAGAGGTTCGTTAAAGCAAATTATTGAGCCAAAAGCTGACTCTGGATCACTGGCTAATGCTGCTTCATATGCTTCTTTTTGAGTTACACCAAGAGCGGCTCCACAGGGATTGTTGTGTTTGACAATTACGCAGGCATGGGGTGTGTTCGGCCATTCATCTGTCGAAAGTGCACGGCATAGGCGCAATGTAGCGTCAGCGTCTGAGTAGTTGTTGTATGACATGTCTTTTTCACCCTCAACATGAGCGGTAACGAGAGTAGAGTGGTTTCCAAATTCACGTGGATCGGTATACATTGCCGCAGCTTGGTGGCTGTTCTCACCGTACCGTAGAGAATGGGTTTTGACCGCTGAAGCAAGAAGCGTTTCGGGCAGGCGAGTGGTTTGGACAGCGGTGTCATCGCTGAGTTCTGGTCGACCAACCCACCGAGCATGCAGTTCATCTGCGATGGCAGAATCGTATGCAGCAGTGTGTTCGTAAGCATCCAATGCCAGACTGCGTCTCATATCGATGGAAACACCATCGGATGAGTTTGTGGTTTGGAGGGCAGAAATAATCTCATCGTACCTTTGGGGGTTGCAAGCAATAATGACATTGCGATGATTCTTTGCTGATGCACGAACCATCGTTGGACCCCCTATGTCAATCATTTCGAGAAGGGCGGGGTCAGCCAGTGGGGGTTTTTGTGCCGCAGCTGCCGAAAAAGGATAGAGGTTGCATGCGACGATTTGAATCGGTGGATAACCGAGTTCTTGCAATCCTTTCTGATCCTCTTCTGACTCAAGACGAGCAAGAAGAGGGCCGTGAATAGCGGGATGAAGTGATTTGACTCTGCCGTCAAAGATTTCTGGATGGCCCGTGACATCAGAGACGCCGATTACTTCCAGCCCTGCATCGCGTAGAGTACGGGCTGTTCCACCGGTGGACACCAATTGGAATCCTAATTCCGACAAAGCGGTTGCAAAGTCAACAATACCTGTTTTGTCGAAAACGCTGAGAAGGGCACGGGGCGTAGGGTCTGAGGTGGTGCTCATTGAGATTCCCGTTATCGAATCCATCGGTCCGATGATATTGAACATAGCGACGAAGAAAGTTGGCCTTCGAGGGCTCAATCTCCGCGTGATGAGATGACTTGGTCCACGCGTAGAAGTCCACATGCAGTTTCACAAGCCGCTTCAAAAGCGTGTGCAAGGGTCTCGGCACTTGCCCACGCCTCGCTTACTTGGCCGCATAAACCCGGTTGTGTGACTCCGAAATCTGTGTTTCCTTGACGATGTTGCGCACGTAGTTCGAGCAATCGATCGAGTTGGTCGTTTCCAGAATTCGAAATGAGTGTGGAAGGTATTGACTCGAGGGCACGAGCAAACGCTTCCATTGCAAGACGTTCCCTCCCACCGTGTTCCTCGGCTGCGTCTTTGACAGCAAGGCTGGCTGCGATGTGTAGGCTGCCGCCGCCAAGAAGAATTTCTCCTGTTTCCATTGCACTGGTAACCGAGCACAACGCATCGTAAAGTCCGCGAATGATTTCTTCACTGGCAACACCGTCTCCACCACCAACATCGACTGTAGCAAGTCCTGCATTGAGTCCGAAATCAAGGTGGAGGCGTTCTCGTCGGGCATCATCGCCCTCAAACGTCTCAACAGTCATCGATTCAAAGCGACCGAGTGAAGCGGCATCAAGATCGTCGAGATGATCAATAAGTTGGGCTCCTGAAGCTTTGGCTACGTCTTCAGCACCTGACCGTTCTAGACCTCCTAACGCAAATAATCCTGAATCAACAAACTTGTGCAGGATACGAGAATCTATTTCTTCAGCACAGATGACGATCGATGCCCCAGTGGAAAGGACTTGTTCAGCCTTCTTGTGGAGAAGTTCTTCTTCTGCCTCCATGAAAGCAACCCATTGATCAGGTGATGAAATCTCAATCTCGGAATCTCTGCTGCTCTGTTCGACTGCAATTGGGCATGAGAGTACTGCGATGCTTCCTTGCGGCAAGTGGCGTGGCATTCTGTCCAAATCAAATCGCCGTTCAAGAATCAACCCCCGAACCATTTCAGTGTCGGATATGCTACCTACACCGCGCTTTGTCATTCGAACATCTTGAGTGCG
>JAQXFL010000037.1 GCA_029250345.1 Candidatus Poseidoniaceae archaeon | reverse complement strand
GCCTGATGCTTGTGTGGCGGTTGCAGGTACTTCCACTGAAGACCGCTTCGGCTGTCCGGACGCAGACGGCGATGGCTGGTCGGACGATGGCGATGAATACCCTGCTGACCCTCTCCAATGGGCTGACTCAGATGGCGACGGTTACGGCGACAATTACTACTTCGATGTGAACGGAGCACAACTTCACATGAACCAATCAGGTGATGCTTTCCCGAACGATATCACGCAATGGAACGATACTGATGGTGATGGCTATGGCGACAATTACGTCAACGCCACATGGGATGATTTCAGAGGCGAGAACTGGCCTGGATTGCTCGTATCGGTTGCAAACAGCATCGACACTTTCCCGCTTGATCGAACTCAGTGGGCTGACACCGATGGAGATTGGGTTGGAGATGAACAAATGAGCGACCGAGCCGACGGATGCCCGACGGTTTGGGGAGACTCTCAACTTGACCGCCTCGGCTGCCTCGACACCGATGGCGATGGCTGGTCCGACCCTGATGCTGGGTGGCCGGCAACAACAGATTGCTACGGCGCTGACGCATTCCCGGATGACCCTACTCAATGGTGCGATGAAGACAACGATGGATTTGGCAGCAATCAGTCGGGTAACAACGCTGATGAATGTCCGAACCAAGCTGGCACCTCTAGCGTAGACCGGATTGGTTGTGCTGATTGGGACGATGACGGTTATTCGAATGCTGGCGACCCGTTCCCGAACGATGGCACACAGTGGGCTGATCGCGATGGAGACAACCGTGGAGATAATCCAAACGGCACAAATCCAGATGCTTTCCCTGACGATTCATCTCAGTGGGTTGATGCAGATAACGACGGCTATGGTGACAACCCCGGCGGTTTCAACGGCGATGCTTTCCCGAACGACAGCACGCAATGGGAAGATACCGATGGCGATGGATTTGGCGATAACTTTGTTGATTCCGACGGCGATGGAGTTTCTGAAGGAAATTCCGATGTGTGCCCAACAGTCTCTGGTAATTCTCTTGACCCAGCCACTCGCGGTTGCACAGACACCGATCAAGATGGCTTTGTTGACCCAGTCGATGTGTTCCCTGACGACCCGTTCCAGTGGGCAGACGCTGATGGCGACGGCTGGGGCGACAACACCGCTGTTCCAAGCGGCGACGATTGCGTTGACGTCTTCGGCAAATCGTATGAAAACAACAGACATGGATGCCCAGATGCTGACTTTGACGGTTGGGCAGATGTAGACGATGTTTTCCCTTACGATACACTCCAATGGCAAGATACTGATGGCGACGGTTGGGGTGACAATTACGATTACTTCAACGAAACCATCTCCGACCTTGACAACCCAGGTCAAACATACACCATCCGCAACCAGACCGGTGACGCCTTCCCTACCATCGCGGACCAATGGTCAGATATGGATGGCGACGGCTGGGGCGATAACCAAACCAGTTTTTACCAACCGGATGCTTTCCCATTCCAACCTTCACAATGGAACGATTTCGACGGTGATGGGTTCGGTGATAACAGCGTGTTTGACCCAGACGGCGATGACGGCCCTCTTGGCCCAGAAACGGCTTTCCAACCGGATGAATGCCGCAAGGAATTCGGAACTTCTGTACCGTTCTCAGAAAGCGAAGGCTACGGTTGCCCCGACAGTGATGGTGACGGCAGAGCAGACAGCAACGACATCTGTCCGTGGGATCCTGCAATCACCAACGGTGTGCTGACTGGCCCCAATGCTGTGAAGTGCGCGATTACCAGTGACCCGAACCTCAATACCGACGATGGTGGCGGTTCTGCTTTCGGTGTATCCGCTGACTCAATGACGTTCATGGCATTAGGCGGCTTGGTTGTCTTGCTCTTGGGTCTCATTTTCGTGGCTCAGGTTGCAAAGGCTTCCTCGAAGCGTAAAGCATCCGCTGGCCGCGCTCAAGAAGTAAAGATGGACCTTGCTTTCTCAGAAGAAGAGGAACGTCGCCTTGCTTGGATTGACCACTATGTGGCTGCCGGACAACTCGATGAAGCCCGGGCTCTTGGCTGGACCGAGGCAGCGGCCGTACCTGAATGGAAGCAATACGAGATGCAACAGCAAGCCGCTCAAGATGGAGCTGTACCAACCATGCTTGACTTGAACAAATTGTGATTGCTCTTTTTGTTACACATCGATTGCACCGCTTACCTTTCAAGTAATGACCGTGATTGTTCATCATGGCCGGCGGTACGCGTTGCACTGTAGCAGTCCTCGCGTTGCTTTTGCTCGCCAGTCTGCCGTATGCTTCCGCCGATGAAAACTTCGATGTCGTCTTGACGCTTGAGGACCAGTCTGCACTTCAGAGAGATTGGTACATCGAAGGCGACGCAGTCAACATGATGCCGACCTTTGTCAACAACGGTGCAGACACATCGATTGACAACGACCCCTCCTGTGGCGTATCCCTACAGATTATGGATTCAAACGGCGTTTTACTCGTCGATGAGTCATCGTTTTGCCGTGGCCAATCCCAGGCTCTTGACCTTGACAGCGGCGATGAGCATACCTTTTCCGCTCTCACTTGGGATTTGCGACTTGAAGACGGTTCGTATGCAGAACCTGGCACATACACCGTGCAAGCCTTCCACTCGGCAACAGAAGCCGTCGCTTCACAAGAAATCTATCTTCAGACTTCGGTTGATGTGTCTGCAGATTTGGAAATCGTTTTGGAACTCAACAGCCGCCTCTCATCGTTACAACACGATGAAGAAGTAATGTTGGGCGTTCTTCTTCGAAACCCTACTTCGGAAGTATCAGTTCTACCTCAAGTCGATGATTGCTATGTAGACCTCAACATCAACGGCGTCTCTACCCTCGCTATGCCTTGCTTTGACTCGGCTCTCGACTTGGAGCCCTACGAACAGGTTCTCCTCGGACACGTACTCCTCCAAGACTCAGCTTTACTGCAAGGTTTGAATACGATTCAAGCAAGTTTACCCTCGCAGGCTTTGCTTGAAACGACAACGTTTACCCTTGAGGAAACCGAACCAATTGACACTTCCACTCAATCCCAAACTGAAGTACAACTTCTGCCAACCGCTTCTGCTGATTACCGATACAGCGATCAAGATATCTTCTCCTCAATCGTTCAAATTGAAAACACCGGCGAAGAAACGCTTGACTTACACTTCACCGACTCCTGCCGTGCTGAGATGTGGGTGGTAAACGATCTCAACGAAATCGTGTTTGATAGCCGGCTTCTCAAGAACTGCAACGCTCTCGAACTCGACTATGCAATCGAAAAGGACGGCCAGTTGCAGTTTACATTGCCCGACTGGACTTTCACTGATTTACAAGGCTGTGAAGTTCCAACAGGAAAGTATTCACTGGTCGCTGAGATTCCAGAACTCCACCTTGCAGTTCATCAAACCATTGAATACCAACGATATTCTTCTTCAGACTGTGGAACTTCGCCTCAGTTTGAGATTTATCCCGAATTGACACCGGTTTCCTCAGGTTTTAATCTGAATTTGACTCTTGACGCCATGGGCGCCAATGTCGACCTCCGGTGGATTGACTCATGCTCGCTCATTGTCACCATCATTGATCTCTCAACAATCACAGAAGTCAGTGAACAAATTCTCATGTGCAATTCGCTTGAAGGCCGACACTTTGTTCTTCCATACGGCGAAGATGTAGAACCACTCGTTTTGCAAGCCGGTATGGTCCAAATGATGGACGACTTCGCTCAGCCGCTCGACGACGGTCAATACCAAATGGTTTTGTCGTTCCAAACTTCTGAATTTGTCCGAGCAGGATTCGCTCTTCAATGGCCAATTGAAGGTGATGTTTCGACGGTTGAACAAACCGTCGAAGCCGTTGTCGTGGAAGAGTCGCGTATCCTTAGCGGAACTTGGTCGGGTTTGCAAACAGAACTTGGAACCTGTTGGATGCTTGAATCTGAGGAGGAGGGTCAAATTCTTCTTTCAAGCGCTCTTCTTGGGCCTTGGGTTCCACATCAAGGTTGGAGTGGAGCCTACGAAGTCGTTACTGCCCCAGCGCACCCAGCATGCGAATTGTTCCAAGCACCGTCCGTGCAAATAAGAACTCTTGAATCGGAAACTCCACTCCAAGAAACTGAAGAAGTTGTTGAACAATCGGTTCTGGAATTAGACGACGAGGTCGTTGATGAGCCAGCAGCAATCATCGTTCCATCGGTAATCGTTGTGGTTGCCTCCGGCTCGCTCCTTTCAATGCTGTTTGCTGCTCTTCTCAGTAACGAATCTCTGCGTATTCCTTCAACTGCAGCAGGGTTGTGGTTCCTCGGTTTGATTGGTCGAACACATGAAACGAGCGATGGCCGATATCAGCGTGGTAGATTGATGGGATACCTCACTGCAAATCCTGGATGCCATTTCCGAGCGCTCATGGCTGCTTTGGATATGAGCAACGGACAGATTACCCACCATTTGCGAATCCTTGAATCTGAAGAGGGGATTTGGAGGAGAAAGGACGGTCGTCTCGTCCGTTACTACCCGCTTACCAATTCACTTCATCCGGGAATGAATGAAGATGATTTGCCAGTTCCTCCATTGTCTCCAGACCCGAACAGCCTTCAAGGAAAGATTCTCTCTTTGTTGGATCACGATGGGCCTCTTGGAGAATTTCCAACTCAAGCAGAACTCGCAGGCAGACTGGAGAAGAGCCAGCAACTGGTCTCTCACCACCTACGAACGCTGCAGAAATTTGGTTTGGTTGAGAAGAGAAAAATGGGTCTTAAAAACCGATACAAACTTACCCGTGAGGCAATTTTCTTGCTCGAAACGAACACAGATTTCACTCGTGAAGATTGACGGTTCGCTGAATACCTTGCTGTTCAACAGCCCAGTCGATGTGCTTCCAACCGTTTTGTTCTGCTACGGCCATTACTTCGCTGCGGCACCCTTCATCTTCGAGCATCACGCCAACAACACCGCCTGCTCCTGCACCCATTGCTTTCCAACCGAAAATGTAGGTGCCCCAGAGTGGTTTTAACACTCTTCGGAACGGTTCATCAAACGCTTTGTCGAGCCAATCTACGCTTTTTGTTGTTCTAAACAAACTTATGCCAACTCCGGGGATATCTTCAGACTCTATGGCCTCAACCATTTCCTGAGCCATGTACCGGATACGTCGTAGAGCTTCGGGAATATCTTCGTCTCCGTTGGCGTAACGTTGCCAAACTGAATCGTGTAGGTCACCGGACACATGCGCTATTCCACTGTCAAAAAGGAGAAGATTTCGTTCAAGGTCTTCAATGAATTTTGGCGACGGGTTAAGTTGCCTTGAAGTCACGTTGTCACCATCAAACCGCAGGTGTTGAAATCCACCGTTGGCACTTGCCCACTGATCTTGACGGCCTCCAGTATTGCCGAGCAGTGCTTCAAACTGGAAGGCCAACTCGGCAATTTCATCAGGAGATTTTCCGTCACCGGCAATGGCTGAAAGAAAGGCTACATTCATCGCTGCTGATGTACCAAGCCCAGAGCCGATTGGGACATCAGAGGAATAACGCACTGAGATACGACGCTCATCGTCGATGTGCATTTCGGCAGTAATGTATCGGTTGATGGCCAAATTCACCACCTCCCCGGTATGTTCCTTGCAGTAGGCAGGGACATCCGTCCAACCTCCAGCCAAGTCAATACGAACCGGTACACGAACGGTGATTGTCTTGGCCATGCTTACCCGATAATTCCCACCCACATGAAGAGTGGCATTCAAGTCAAATGGTTGATACGGAGGTTTGTCTCGCACGACGGTTGGTGTCAAAATGGCCAAAGAATACAGTCCCGTTGATGAAGTAGCATGGCAACGAAAATGGAATGAAGCCCAAATCTTTGAATGCGGTATTCGCGAAGACCGACCCAAATTCTACTGTCTGGAAATGTATCCTTACCCCTCTGGGAAAATGCACATGGGGCACGTTCGAAACTATTCGATTGGGGACGCAGTTGCTCGTTACAAGAGAATGATGGGCTTTGATGTTCTCTATCCGATTGGTTTTGACTCCTTTGGAATGCCTGCTGAAAACGCTGCCATGGACGAAGGTGGCCACCCGTATGACATCACAGAGCGCAACATGGCTTCGATTACTCAACAAATCAAGCGCATGGGTTTCTCTTACGATTGGAAACGTCAGCTCAAGAGCCACGACCCTCGCTACTACAAATGGAATCAATACTATTTCACCAAATTCTACGAACAGGGCTTAGCCTACCAAGAATATGCGCCGGTCAATTGGTGTGAACAATGTGAAACTGTATTGGCGAACGAGCAGGTCAAAGCAGGAAGATGTTGGCGATGCAATGGCCCAGTTGTACAGAAAGAAATGGAGCAATGGTTTCTCAACATCAACAAATACGCACAGGAACTCCTTGACGGGTTGGATACAATCGCATTCCCAGAGAACGTAAAATCCTTGCAAAGGGATTGGCTTGGACGGTCTGAAGGTGCTGAAATTACCTTTGAAGTCGAAGGTAAAGACCTGAACATCGAAGTCTTCACCACACGGCCAGATACTTTGTTTGGCGTAACATTCGTCACACTTGCTCCTGAACACCCGATGGCTGAGCAATTGGTCAAGGGTACAGAATACGAATCGGCATGGCAAGACCTCTACGATGAAGTTTCAGTGATGGCAGAGTTTGACCGAATTCGTGACATGAAGAAGAAGAAAGGTGTACCCTCGGGATGCTTTGCTCTTCACCCTCTTACCGGAGAACGCATTCCAATTTGGATTGGAAACTTTGTTATCGCTTCATACGGTACCGGCGCAGTTATGGCCGTGCCAGGTCATGATGAGCGTGATTTCGATTTCGCAAAGGCGTTTGATATCCCGATTCGACGGGTTCTCGTTATGGATGAGGGAGGCGATGCAGATGCACCCCTTGATTCCGCTGAAACAGACCACGGGTGGATGGTCAACTCTCCGCTCGAAGGCTTTGACGGATTGTACGGTGAAGAAGCCATGAAAGCCGTAACCAATGCGTTGGAAATCGAAGGTTCAGGCAAGGAGACCATCAATTGGAAAATACGCCCTTGGCTCATTTCTCGACAACGGTATTGGGGCACTCCAATTCCAATGATTCACTGTGAAGATTGTGGGGTTGTTGCCGTTCCAGAACAGGATTTGCCGGTTGAATTACCAACCGATGTCGCTTTCGGCCAAGGAAACCCTCTCGAAACTTCTGAGGCATTCTTGAATGTTGATTGTCCAGATTGTGGCAAGGCGGCGCGTCGAGAGACCGATACAATGGATACATTCGTTGACTCCTCATGGTATTTCATGCGGTTCACGGATGCTCTCAATGACGAGAAGTGCTTCGATGCTGATGTTGCCAACCACTTCATGAACGTGGATTTCTACTGTGGTGGAATTGAACATGCGCAAATGCATTTGATTTATGCTCGATTTTACACCAAGGCTCTTCGAGATTTAGGTCTACACTCAATCGATGAGCCGTTCAATGAATTACTTTGCCAAGGGATGGTGAACTCGCCAGCACCATGGTGCGACTCATGCCAACTCACACTCTCAGTGGCGCATGCCGGTTCACCCTGTCCTCATTGTGGTAGCGAACTATCGGAACGCTCCGCAAAAATGAGCAAATCGCTTGGAAATACAGTATCTCCGGGTCTGATGATTGAACAGTACGGTGCTGACACCGTACGTTTGTTCATCTTGTTCGCCGCAAATCCAACTGCGGGTATGGATTGGTCTGATTTGGGTATTGCTTCGAATCACCGAGTGATGATTCAAATGGCTTCGATGCCTGACAAATTACTTGGTTGGGGCCAATCTCCTTCACCAATGGATACGTGGATGCTGGCTCGGCTCAAACAAAGATGCGCAGAATTCCAGCAAGCAATGGATGTTTTTGATTTGCGACGTGCCGTTGAGATCTCCCATTACGACCTCATCAAAGACATCAACTGGTACACTCGCCGTGGTGGAGACAACGCTGAACTCGGCGTTCAAATCCTCAAGTCATGGACCCATTTAGTTTCAGTTTCCACACCTCATCTTGCTGAGGAATGGTGGCAACAAATTGGTATGGATGGATTGGTCAGTGGTTCTGAATTCGAACACTTGCCGGAGATGACAAATGAGGAACAATCTGCGCTCGACAATGATACAGTGCTCCGTAGCGTCCTTGACTCTGCTCGACGAATCAAGGATGTTGCAGAACGCCACCTCGACGGTCCTGCTCAATCTGCTACAATCGTTGTTTCACCTCAATGGAAGCGAACGATGGCAGTGGAGGCACTCGACTTCATCGAACAGGGTGGCAGCGTCAAGAACTTCGTGGGTCATCTTTCTCAAATGGATATAGCTCAAGGAGAGCGCAAAGGCGAAATCATTGGATACTGGGGCAAGAAGATGCTACCTCAAGTGTTCAAGTGGGACGATGCCTCAAGAGCACTCCTGCGCAGTTCATTGGATGAAGTGACGGCTCTTACAAACGGTTCAGACTTTATTGCGCAAGAACTCGGACTTCAATCAATTCAAGTGGTGCTAGGCGAATCTGCTGACGACCAAACAGGACGAGCGGGCGGCTCTATGCCCCTTGCACCTGCGATTGTTTACGCTTGATCAGCTGCGCTTCCATTCGCTTCCAGTCCACCAGTAGTTGGAACCATCGTCCATCTGGCGCCAGGTGTAGCCTGCTTCATCGGTCCATTGTTGGAGAACAACAGGCTCTGCAGCAACAACCGGTTGTTGGTAGGTTTGCTCGACAGGTGTTATCTGCGGTTGGACAGAAAGAGAAGTGAAATCCTTCACGACTTCTTCGGTCAAGTCTTCCCCTCGACTGCGCATGAACAGAACAGCACCCACAGCGCCAATGATGATGACGGCAACAACAGCAATAATTGTGAACATCTGCTTTTGCGCTGCTTCTTCCTCGGCGGCGAGGTTTTCAGCAGTGAGTTGAGCGTTGTCTCCAACGCCGTCTCCATCCGTATCAAGCGTTTCAGTCGCATCGTCTGGGAACGCATCAGCATTGTTTCCAACGCCGTCGGCATCGGTATCCGAAGATTCAGTCGCATCGTTTGGGAAAACATCAGCGTTGTTTCCAACACCATCGTCGTCGTCGTCAAGTGTTTCAGTCGCATCATTCGGAAGTGCGTCAGCGTTATCGCCAACGCCGTCCATGTCACTATCGATCGTTTCAGTCGCATCATCAGGGAATGCATCAGCGTTATCTCCGGTGCCATCCATGTCGGAATCAAGGGTTTCATTCGCATCGTTCGGGAATGCATCGGCGTTATCTCCAGTGCCATCCATGTCGGAATCAAGGGTTTCATTCGCATCGTTCGGGAATGCATCAGCGTTGTCTCCCGTGCCATCCATGTCGGTATCGAGAGTTTCATTCGCATCGTTCGGGAACACGTCAGCGTTATCTCCAACTCCATCCATATCCGTGTCGAGTGTTTCATTCGCATCGTTCGGGAATGCGTCACCGTTATCCCCAACTCCATCGTTATCCGAGTCTGCGGATTCGCTTGCATCCATTGGGAATTCATCCGCATTGTCGCCGACGCCATCGCTGTCAGCATCAGCCGACTCGCTGGCATCGTTCGGGAAAGCATCTGCGTTATCGCCAACACCATCGCCGTCTAAATCACTTGATTCGCTTGCATCGTTCGGGAAAGCATCCGCGTTATCGCCAACATCATCACTGTCTGTGTCGACCGTTTCACTTGCATCTTGAGGGAATGCGTCCGTATTATCTCCAACGCCATCTCCATCAGAATCTGCAGACTCGCTGGGGTCATTCGGCGCCCAATCGCTGTTATCTCCAACGCCATCCATATCCGTGTCGACCGTTTCAGTCGAATCGTTCGGGAATGCGTCACCGTTGTCACCTACGCCGTCACCATCGCTGTCGAGGTGCTCATTTGGGTCGTTAGGAAAAGCGTCGCTCTGGTCGCCGTAGCCGTCGTTATCTGAGTCATAATCAATAATTTCAACAGAATTTGATGAGGATACTGCGGTTCCAAAATCTGCTCCGTCGCTCGGAGTGATTGTCATCGTCCAAACCTCACCAACGGTTGTGTAGGATTGAGGCACATTTGCGTAATCGTTTCGTTGTGAAACAACACTACCATCTTTCGTCCATCGTACTTGCGTGTTCGATTCCGCATCGCCATCAGCGTCGGAATAATCGTAATTTGCAAAGAGTTCCTGGTCGTGGTATGCTTGCAAGACAGAACTGGCTCCCTGTGCAATGCTCACATATGCATTTGAGGCTGTAGGCGGAGTATTTTGTACAACAATTTCAGTGATTGTGACGCTGTCGGTATCCCATGCGTCCCCTGAATTTTGGCTGTTTCCATTTGCTTGAAGCACAGCTATGTTGACGCTTACAGTACCGCTTCCGCCGGCAGGTGCCAGCCAGTCAAATGTCCATGCCAATTGTCCTGAACTGGTGTGAGTTGCGCTGTTACCACCTTGGATTTGCACCCCACTTCCTGCATTTTGAATCGTTCCTTTGTTCACCATGACATTGAAGCCCCCAACAAACGCTTGAGTTCCGCCGGTGTGGCCGATGTTGATGTTGTACACCTGTCCGGCGTTGTACGAAGTCGGGAAGTCGTTGGTAGCCGTGATACCGCCAGAATTATAGTGGCAGGAACATCCCGCAGAGGCTTGATTGTGCTTACCAGAAGAACTTCCCTCAATGGCAGGTGCAGCTGCGAGTAAAAGGAGTACTGCGAGGCACAGAATTGAACGCTTGTACGAGGACATAGGGCTTGCTTCGTCCGAATGCCTTTGAAAGTTTGGTTCAGTAGCCTCATTCATCTTCGCCCGTAGCGTTTTCTTGAGCGTCATCGGATGAACTCGTCTTAGTTGAAGTTTCAGAGGCAGTGTATTTCTTTGATGCACCTTCAGAATTTGGTTTGTTGAAGAAGGTGACGTAAACCGCTCCGACAACAAATACTGCGGCTAAAGCATACAATCCTGTAGAGAGCGTGAAATTATTCTTCGACGAGGCAGTATCGTCCGTTGTACTACCGATGTCAACTTTACACCCTGCGAGGTCTACAAGAAGTCCTGGTTCGGTGTTTTGGCACAGATCAATAGCGTTTGGAATACCATCTAAATCGTCATCGAGTTGGTACTGACTGCAGCCTGTAATGCTAACTTGTTGGCCTTCGACCGTACGCTTACACAAATCATTGACATCGAGAACCCCATCTTCGTCATCATCTTCGTCTTCTGCACTGTCAATGCACCCGTCGCCGTCGACATCTTGTCCAATTGCAGCAATTCCTATAATTCCTTTTTGACAGTTATCGATTGCATTGTTGATCCCATCCCCGTCATCGTCATCGTCTTCGCTGACATCACGGCACCCGTCCCCATCGTAGTCATCGATTGAGGCGGTGTTAGCCCAGCGTATTTCGCCTCGTGGGCATGCGTCATCGGCATCCAATACGCCGTCCTCATCGTCATCAAAATCTGTGATTGAATCATGACAACCGTCTTGGTCGTGGTCGTTCACTTGAGTTGATGTCCACACAGGGGAGTCGCGTGGGCAGTTGTCAGTTGGGTTCGCAATTTTGTCCCCGTCTTCATCGATATCACACCCGTCTCCGATGTTGTCTCCATCAAGGTCCGCTTGCGTCGGGTTGGAAAGGAAGGGGCAGTTGTCCATTTGGTCGACCCAATCGTCGCCATCGGTATCGATGTCGGCACACCCGTCTCCTTCCGCATCCTCTTCCGGAGTCGACTTCCAACCCACTGGACCAAGAGGGCACAGGTCGTTGTAATCGAAGATGGTGTCTTCATCGTCGTCGAAATCTTCGGTAGCATCTCTGCATCCATCACTGTCGTGGTCAGTAGACTCTTCAGAGAACCAATTTTTCTCACCAAGTGAGCAGTCATCCAAAGCATCAGAAACTCCGTCATTATCATCATCGGTGTCGCAGACATCGCCTTCAAGGTCACCATCGTAGTTCGTCTGTGCACCGTTTGAAATCCGGGGACAATTATCCTCTCCGTCGAGTATCCCATCGTCATCCCTGTCAGTTTGGTAGAGCCAAATACCGACATCAAACGAGCCTAAGCTTGAAGAATTGTGTGATGCTATGGAGATGTCACCGTTGTAAATGTAAGAAACGAAGGGTGAGCCGTCGGTGGCTACTTCCAGGGAAGTAGGCTCGTCATGACCGCTACCACCAGCCGAAATCGCCCATTCCCAAGTGTTGTTATCCAGCAATTCTGCGAGGAATATGTCGTAATGGTTTTCATCGTTGAACCCATCTATATCGACGAGTGTATCATCTCCGATGGTAAGGCCACCAGAAGTCACTCCAGTGACAAAGGTCGATCCTTGACCGTTGTGGGCAATACCGGTGGCTCGGTCAATTCCCGTGCCACCTCCTGTCACAACGTCCACCCAGCCGCCTGACTGCGAAACTTCTGCTACAAACAAGTCAGTTCCGTTTGATAGTTCGGTGTACAACTCGTCAAATGAAGCGTTGCCGTTGAATTCACCCACGATTTCTATTCCAGTGGTGCCCAGACCGTCGCAGTCCCAAACGCGGTCTTCTCCAGGGCCACCCGCAGAAATGGCCCAATCCCATCCAAACTCAGAGTACCGAGCAACAGCCAAATCAGTCATCCCTTTTGAGGTGAGAACGGTTTCGTTAACAATCAGTTCACCGGTAAAAGAAACAGCGACGTATGTGGCTTCAAGACCGTCCATACAAAGTGAACCGATCGGCTCAATTCCGCCTATTGTATCTGTCTTAACATGACGAAGGGCATCACCGTTTTCGGAGAATGTAATGACCATGAGCGATTGATCGGTCGAGGATTCGATGGTTGTTTGCTCCAAACGAATATCTCCTTCGAACACAACGGAAACGTGAATATTGTTGTCAGGGGTGATGAGCATATCGACAACGAACATTTCGTATTGGTTTTGTATTTGACTGGCCCACAACCATTCTCCAGAAGAGTCGATTCGCGCTACAAACGCATTCCCCTCATCACGGTATGATTCTTTCTCCAGTGGCGTTAAATTGCCCAAGGCAAGCTCGCATACTATGTCGATACTGTTGATGCAATATGTGCCTGCAACAATCAAATCACCGTCGGGCATGAGCGCTATAGTTTCTATCGAGTCAGTCGATACCGAGCCTGCACTCAATGCAGTAATCCATGTGCCGTTCGGTTCAGTCCAGCCAAGGAAAAAATCGATGTCATTTGAACCTCCATTGGCCCCCACAGGATCGACAATGTCATCGAATTGAATGTTGCCTTGGAACCAACCTGCGGTGGCAACACGGCCATCAGGGTACATGATGCTTTGAGTGACATAATCCATCAAACCGCCTCCAAAATTTGTGACCCATCCCAACGAGGTCGAATTGTTTCCATCGGACGGTAAAGGATTTGATTCAGCATGAAGCACTGAGTCGCTTTTTCCAAGAGTAGGTGATAGAGATGCTGCAATGAGAATGCAGACCAATAAAATTGGAATGAAACCTTTGCGCATAGACAATGGATGAAGTTACAGCATTTGAAACCCTGTGTTTTTTGTCCCACAAGTTCATGTTCGAGGCATCTATGGATTTCCATGGACGCCCCCCAAGGAGTATGGCGTCGCTCACTCGCAGAGAAAGAATCGATTCAAGCGAGCCATAATCTCTCTCAACTCGATGCGTGGCCGTCATGGAACACCTCAGCACAACGCGTTCTTTCCGAGTCAACCGGGGCACTAGAAGTCGGACAACGCTTTGACCTTCACCGAATTGAACGTCAACGTTTGGTTGAGGAGATGTGGAAGGTGACTTCTGTTCGCACGGGGGAAAAACCAAACTTTACTGAACTTGAATTCGAATGGCTTGGCCAACAACGAGAAGGTAAGGCAGTCGGTACTTCATTGAAATCATTGAGAATGAGTGTGACGATACTGTGTGAGCCGGAGGGCGGGATTGAAATTGCCGCATGGTGGGCTCTCTCGGGGTGGTCTCGTTTTTTCCGCGGGAGAGTGAATGCGCAAGCCAAAGCCTTTGCAACACAATGGTTGGACGATTTATCAGCCAAGGGCATCGAACCTATCGGGGAATCACGACCTCTTACTTTTGTCGACATCGAAAGCGAGGATTCAAAGACGGTCGGCGTTGACGATGTTTGATGACCCGACCGAATCGAGACAATCAAGGCGGTTCATCTTCGCGTAATAAAAACCGCTCAAACAAGAACCGTGACGCCCGACGAAACAACCGTCAGCGCCGATATGGAAGTACTCCCAAAGCCACACTCATGGAGCGTAATGCTTCAGAAATCGCACGCATGGATGAACAGGCACGTTCACGTTTTGAACAAAAGCCTCTACCAATGGGATTCCCGGAGGATACTCCAGAACCGAAGTCGTTCTCGTTTGAATGGGCGACCGTACCTGTACCACTCAAGGATGAGGAAGCAATGGCTGGTAAAGTCATGCGCAAAGGTGAATTCGGTTGGCTTGAAGATGAACGAGTCGACCAAATCGCAGTGTTAGCAGAAGGCTACAAAATGACTCTTGAACAAGCTCTTTCCCTCCGTTCTGCGCTTCTGCAGCAGAAAACAGTATACGGGCACGGCCGATTGCGCTCGCAAGGGAAAAACATGCTCCGACTCTACAAGGAAGGAGTGAGTGTTGTCGACCTTTCAACACGGTTCGATTTCCCTCCAATGAATATTTTCAGAATCATTCTTACCGAAATGCGATGGTCGAAATCCAAAATCAAGGAAAGTTTGCGCCAGCCAAGTAAACTCAGTAAACGCGAACGGGCGGAGTTCGAGGCTGCAGAAGCAGCAGACCGAGTATCGAATGTTGACCAAGGCGAATCTCAAGAGCGAGCTGATTTGTTTGAAGACATCTTGGCGGATTGGTTTGAAGACCAAGGTGTTCGCCTTCGCCGACAACCGGAAATGGTCAAGGAACAAAAGCAAGATTTGGGTCGACCTGTTCGAACGCCTGACATTCTTTTTCTCGATCATGTTGAGATAAACGGTAAGCCAGTTGCATGGATTGATGCAAAACACTTCTACGGTGCTGATGTTGATTTCCAACGGAAGAAAATGGCTAAGCAAATGGCTCGTTATATCGAAGAATGGGGCAGTGGAGCCGTCGTATATCGACACGGTTTTTCAGCGAACCTCTTCATGCCAGGTTGTACGCTGTTGGATGCAAATGTCTTGGATTTGACAAAACTTGGGCCCGGAGAATAATCAGTGAATTCTGGTTTCAACAACGCCGATATTGGCGTTGTTCAGTGCCTCAGCAACAGCATCCAATTCGTCGGATGTGAGTGGACTGTCAAGACGCCGTGGCAATATACACGCAGATACACCAAGCATACACAGGCGGACATTAACACGAGCTTGAAGGTCGAGCCTGAGAATCTCGCTGCGAACTGTAGAAAGAAACTTCTTTCGCGCCGGCTCACCAAGAAGCCCAGATGCTTCTCCAAAGTTTCGAGATTCTAGCATGAGATCGGGCCATCGTTCAAAGTTCCAATCTTTGAGTCTTAAACGGGCAACTGAGCGTTCACCTGCTTCAGATATTGCGCGCTTCCATCGCTCATCATCAATGTATTTCGAGGTATGACGGCTTTCGTCAGGCTGCCATGCAAGTAGAATTGGTTGTACGCTGGTAAAACTCACCACTTCCCCTCCAGAACCTGGCGCTCCGGGTTGCAAGCGTAGTTCAACGCCGTTTTTCGACATACCAAGTACATCGCCAAGCCCGGAACCATGCTTGCGCTCGATACGGTGAGCGATACGGAGATATTGCAGTTCGGTACCTTTGCCGGTTTCAGAATGGAATCCTCGAGCAACTGCGAGTAATCCAGCTGCAGACATGCCGAAGCCTTGGCTTGTTGGAAGTTCCAGTTGAACACGGATCCGGTACGAATCTGCCGGTGCAAGCAAACGAGCGTTACGTAACTCTTCCACGAGGTCCACATACAGCATCGAGGAGTGCTCCAATTGCGAGCCGTCCATATCGATTACTTCGACCGTTATCGTCCCGTTTTCAACAGGGCCAGCGGGGATATCCAGTTCCGACCCCGCAGAGAGCAAAGCTTCCACTTCCGGTACGTTGGTGGAAACATATTCCACCGATGCTTCCACACCTGTTGCAACATTGAAGCCCGCTCCTCGACTGCCTTGCGAACGTGCTAGATGGGCTTCTTTCCATATGGAAAAAAGAAGCGTAACATGCCCGCCGCATCGTTCTACTGCCATGCCGTTCGATTTTACGAACAGGGCTTGAGTGATGAACTCTCGCTACGGTTCAAGATGGCCCAGTTTGTTTCGCCGAATTTTCAAGGATTCTCTTTTCATTTCATCTGCAATGATGTCGAATCGGGCAAAATTTTCGAAAGCAGAACCTTCCAGTTCATCGTTGATGCAGACAAACTTATGGCATAACATCCGAATCTCAATTGGTACTAATTCCCCGTAGTCACTGCCGTAGATTCCCGTATCAGGACCGTTTAAGTCGTAACTTTCAATCCAGATGTGGTCCTTTTCGTCATGAGCCAAAAACAAGTCAAGCATGGGCAATCGCATTGCTGTACCCTCATCATCCCGTAATCCAAGAGCCATTGAAACCAAGAGGTCGCACAACGGCAGATTTTGCTCATGTTCATGACTCACGCCGAGGCAAAGAGAGCACCACATCCGTTCCTGTTCATGCCAAGGCAGTTCATGTTCCAAACCAACACCTAAATCCACTTTCCCACGGAGTGAAGATTCAAAGATCCTTCCAAATTGGTTTTCCTTGATTCCAACACACAGTGTCAATTCGTAAATCCGCTCGGATAAACTTACGATGGTCATTTCAATTTCGAGCACCGTTCTCTCGTTTTCGACATCAATTCTCTCAAAACTGTGAATATTTACCCATTTTTGGTCCTGGCAAATTGAGTTTAACCATTTCATCGCTCTCTTTTCGCTGGGCTTGAACGAGCAATGCTTCTCTAAAGGAGTCATACTTACGAGCCATTCTACAGTATTTTAACCCGGCAACGACTTCATCGAAGGGGTTTTGACCCTCCTTCTGTTCATCAAGCCATGGGCCTCGACATCGGCGATACTGCACCAGAGTTTAATTTGAACAACGCTAACGCATCGGTGGGCGGCTCGAGCATGACCCTTGAGCAGGCTCGTGGTAAGAACGGGCTCATCGTTGTCTTTGAGTGCAACCATTGCCCGTATGTCATAGCCAGCATCTCACGGTTAGAGGCGATGGCTGCTGATGCTGAATCGATGGGTATAGGTTTCGTTGGTATCAATTCGAACGACCCTGAAAAGTACCCAAACGACTCATTTGAGCACATGGAAAAAAGGGCTAGAAGCATGTCCTACGCGTATTTGCACGATGAATCTCAATCCGTTGCGCATGCGTACGATGCGAAGAGAACTCCCGAATTTTTCCTTTTTGATGAACAGTTGAAACTTGTTTACAAAGGTCGCATGGATGATTCCCCACGAGACCCTACACAGGTTCAAACCAATGAACTACGAGATGCTACTGATGCAATGTTACGGGGAGAAGCGCCGATTGTATCCCAAACAGACTCCATTGGATGCTCGGTCAAGTGGAAAGCCTGAGGTGAAGTGATGACTGGATGCCGGCGACAATGCGACTGGGACAAAAACATGGTTTGTCGAAGTTGTGGTATCGATTACGGTCTTCCGGATGACACTGCCAAAAAGGACGAGTCGAATACGTCTGCAGAAGAGGAATAATCAGTATTGCTCAAGGACCAATTCGGTCGTAGTTGAAGCAATTTCATTTGGTGCAGCGAGCCACATCTTGTCGAGTAGCTTTCGCAATGCCATGGTGTCATCAACGTGAACAAGGGCAACGAGGTCTGCGCTTCCAGATACTTCGTAGATGATTTCAATACCTTCCCATCCAGTCACTTCTGAAGCGAATGAACCGATTTCAGCACCTGGTGATACCTTGATTCTGACAAGTGCGGTCAATCCAACGCCACCTTCTCGGACGGTGTAGCCACGGATTGTTCCATCTTCTTCCATCTTGCGAACGTGGGTTCGAACTGTGCGCTCCGAGGCTCCGACTTCCTTTGCCAGTTCGACATAGGACATTCTTCCGTTGGTTCGAAGTTGGGCGAGAATTGCGCGGTCTATTTCTGCTACTCGTGGCACAAACGCTCCTACGGTTTAGAGTATATGAAATGACCTTCATGCCTTTTTCCGGCATTGCCGGAGCCATAATGTCCGAAATATGGAATGAAATCCGATTTAATGACCTTTGAAATAGAATTTAACCTGCCCGTATGATTCAAAACCCGTCGTCCACTGGAATGTATCGGGGAACACAATGTCTGGTCATATTACCGGTCTCGATGCTCGAATGATTCTTGATAGCCGTGGAAATCCAACGGTGGAAGTTGACTGCTACGTCGATGGAAACCTCTTGGGTAGAGCCGCAGTACCATCCGGTGCTTCAACCGGCGCTTACGAATCCCTTGAAATGAGAGACGGAGACGCTTCTCGATACCTTGGAAAAGGAGTTTCTCGAGCAGTTGAAAATGTCACGGAACGTATTGAAGAAGTGCTCTTAGGCATGCCGGTTGACGAACAACGCATTCTTGATGAACTGATGATTGAACTTGACGGCACTCCGAACAAAGCCAATCTCGGGGCCAACGCTATGCTCGGAGTATCGATGGCATGCCTTCATGCCGGTGCTGCAGTTCATGAGTTGCCTCTTTGGAAATACATCGGAGGCGTTGCAGGTGGACTCATGCCTGTGCCCATGCTCAACATTCTCAACGGTGGAGCCCATGCAGCCTCAAACGTGGACGTCCAAGAATTCATGGTCATGCCACACGGTTTTGACACCTTTGAAGAAGGATTGCGAGCTGGTGTTGAAACATATCATGCACTCAAAAAAGAACTCAAGGCAGATGGATTGCTCGGAGGAGTTGGTGATGAAGGAGGCTTTGCACCAAACTTGCCTGCCAATGAAGAAGGCCTGAAGTACATGGTTCGGGCAATTGAAGGTGCAGGTTATTCAGTCGAAGAGATGGGCATTGCTTTGGATGTTGCAGCAACGGAATTCCATACCGATGCTGGATACCACATGGATGGAAAAGTACTCTCAAGCGACGAATTGGTCGATGTGTACTCCGGATGGTTGGATGAATACCCAATCCTTTCGATCGAAGACGGCTTTGATGAAGATGATTGGCGTGGTTGGGCAACATTCACCAAGCGTGAAGGACACCGAGTCCAATCCGTCGGCGATGATTTGTTTGTAACGCAATCCGAACGTCTTGCTCAAGGAATCGAATTGGGCGCAGCAAACGCCATGCTCGTCAAACTCAATCAAGTAGGTACAGTTACTGAGACGCTCGAATCGATGGATTTGGCGACTTCAAACGGTTACAATAATGTCATCTCCCATCGAAGCGGTGAAACAGAAGATGTAACCATTGCAGACCTTGCGGTCGGAACAAGGGCCGGTCAAATCAAGACTGGAGCACCTGCTCGTTCCGATCGAGTGGCCAAATACAACCAACTCTTGCGAATTGCAGAAGATGTTGACGAATACCGCTCTCCGTTCTAAAAAGAGCAATAATTTACAGTGCTTTAAGAAGGGGCTGTGAAAAATCTCTTGTCATGAAGCGAGCACTTGCATCCCTGATTTTAGCCAGCCTACTGATGACAGCCCTACCGCTCAATGTCGCAGCGGACGCAACAGAAGATATACCCACGAATGCCGCAGCAACAGGAGTCCATGATTCCTTAGTGGCCGCTCTAACACATGCCGACCTCGTTGCAACCTTGCAAGGAGACGGACCATTCACGGTCTTTGCTCCTACAGACGCGGCCTTCGCAGCAGCAGGCATCGACCTCGCTGACTTTGACACGGATGAGGAGAACGCAACACTCTCCGACATCCTCCTCTACCACGTTTACTCAGGCTCCGTTGCTGCAGCGGATGTCACCGACGGTCTGACCGTTGCAATGGTTAACGGCGATGACGCAACTTTTGCCGTTGCTGCTGATGGAACAGTCTCCGTCGGCGATGCAAAAGTTACCACTGCAGATGTACAAGCCAGCAACGGTATCATTCACGTCATTGACGCAGTACTGATGCCGCCAGCAGACGCACCAACACTCGACATTCCTGCTACCGCCCAATCCACCGGTGTTCACACTGCGTTGGTTGCAGCACTTACACAGGCTAACCTCGTGAGCGCACTGCAAGCAGACGGTCCATTCACGGTCTTTGCACCAACAGATGCCGCATTCACTGCAGCAGGAATTGATTTGTCCACCTTCGATACCCCAGAAGAAAATGCAACACTTGCAGACATCCTCACCTACCACGTCTACTCCGGAGCAGTTGCATCCAGCGCAGTCACAGACGGACTAGCGGTCAACATGCTCAACGGTGACAAAGCTACCTTCGCAGTCGCCGCAGACGGCACAGTATCTGTTGGTGGTGCAAACGTCACCACAGCAGATGTTCAAACAACAAACGGTGTTATCCACGTGATTGACAAAGTTTTGTTGCCGCCAGCAGGTGATATTTGCTACAACATGGTTTCCCATACCATCGTTGCAGGAGCAACCAACGTCGAATGTAACTCTTACACGTACGTGGAGAACTTCTCCATGGGTGAACAATCCATCACTGGATGTTACAACACCGTGACACACGCAGTTACCGATGTTAGCGCTGCAATCTGCGGAGCATACATGTGGACTCCTGCAGTCGACATCGCAACAACAGCCGGCGCTACCACAATCCACGCATCTCTGGTTGCGGCACTGCAAACTGCAGACCTTGTTGCCACATTGAGCGGTACAGACGAATACACAGTCTTCGCACCGACAGATGCAGCTTTCGCAGCGGCAGGCATTGATCTCGACGCATTCGACACACCTGATGAAATTGCGGCACTCGCAAACATCCTCCTCTACCACGTCGTAGCAGGAACGACCCTGTCGACTGACTTAACGGAAGGCATGACAACCGTCAGCGCCGCAAACGGTGATGACCTCTTGATTCATGTCACAGACTCAGCGGTTATGGTCGGCACCGAGATGGCCAATGTAACACTAGCTGATGTCCCTGCAAGTAACGGTGTAATCCATGTCATTGACAAGGTCCTAACACCGCCAGTATCACTTCCAGATTGCGATGCAACCGTAGGAATTGCTCCAAGCGGTCTCAAGTTCTCTCCAGCAACCGTCAACATCAACGTTGGCGACACCGTCTGCTGGCAGTGGACCGATTCGAGCATGGCCCACAACGTTCGTCAAGTTGATGGTGATCAATCCTCAACCTACGTGGCCAACGGTGTGACCTCGGGAGACGCGGCGACGACCGTCGATTTCCGTTACACCTTCGATACTGACAGCACGACCTTCTACTACGCTTGCGAACCACATCTCGCCTCCAACATGTTTGGCAAGGTAATCGTCGGCGATGGTGGTGTCGAGGTCGTACCAGAGCCAGTAGATACCGTAGATGACGATGACGAAGAAGAATCCGTACCAGGATTCCTTGCAGTGTTCTCTACAATCGCTTTGGTAGGTGCAGCATTCGTTGCATCCCGTAGAAACGACTGAGTTCCAAGAACAGCAAAAGCAGCCTGAAGGCTGCAGTTACCTGAGACGAACACCGATTGAGGTTATGGCACAGCCACCGCCTCACTGAGTGCCCTCGGGCGGTTGTAGGGTTATGCCCTGCACCGCTCGGGGGACGACTTCAAACACGATTCTATTGAACAGTTCATAATCCATCCCCACACGGCATGTTGCGCGTTCTTTTCTGAAGTATCCGAAGCTACCAGCAAACATCCAGTAAGCCGGCACATCAAAGAACATCCACCAATTAACCACATCGAGTACAATGGCAAACAGTCCAGGAAAAAGTCGTGATTTGGACCACTTGATGGAACAAAACTCAACTGAACTTGACTTCCTTTCTGCCTACGGTGGCTCATCGTCAGAAGGTGATGGTGATGCGATATTCTCTGCTCTGCAAAGGTATCTCAAAGCAGGCGGAGTTCAAACAAAACTCAACCGCAAAAAAGATTCAATCGCATTTTCCTTCGGTAAAGCCAAGTGCGAACCGAACGGCTGCAAGATCTCCTTTGAAGGAGCAAACTTACCTTTGGTAGCAAGTGACTTACTTCAAGCTGGTTTTGCACGAGGAGTGCTTGATGACAACCGCAAGAAAGGTTCAGTTGTCATGGTCGAATGGGGTGTTGAGCAACGTCGCTTTATCGAGCGTCTCGTCGAGTTTTTCACTCACGGCGAGTGATTGCTACGGCCAAAGTAATACCTGTCACTGCGATGACTGCGGTGAAACCTGGGATTGTTTCGTCTGAATCCGTTGCACACGCACCGTCCTTGTAGTCGACGCCGCCCCAGCCAGTATCTTGCTGGTAGTGACACGATGACCATGTTTTGTACCAGTCGCCTTGTGGGAAGTTTGTCGATGACTCATCTTCGTAAATGGCTTTGACTCTCCAATTCACATAGGTGTGATCCGAGGGTGGAGTTACTGAAGCCGAATAAGTCCGTTCGTCCACATTTGCATCTCGAAGCACTGGTGGGTCACATACTCCGTCGTTAGTACAGACTTGTGTTGTGATCTCAAACACTGTGCCGTTATCGTATGCGTCCTGGTCCATTTCAATGGACAGACTCCATGAATTGCCGTCAACAGAAGGCGTGGTTCGCTCTAACACGGTGAACGGTACCTCGTCACCTTCGGGATTCACGTCGGTACCGGGGTCTGCATCGCTTGCAGCGGCATGAAGTGGTATGAGTAAGGAAACTACCAATACGGTGAGTAAACTCTTGATTCGCACAGTATTGCTATCCCGGAGGAGTATATATGCCTACGGTCAATTGTCCCTTACTCAAAGTTCCATGTCCCAAAGCTCATCTCCAACCCAGTGAAGTGTTTTGATGCCTTTACCCTTGGAGCCGTTTACCAATTCTTCAGCGTTCATAGTGGCCCATCCAATGGCGAGTGGGCGCTTGTGCTTCATGTCTCTAATCCACACCAAATCTCCTTTTTCAACAGTTGGATCTGCTCCATGGACACCGGCAATCATGCAATCTGCACCCTTCATGAGGAATGGAATTGCACCGTGGTCAACTTCAACCCACTTTGCAGCATCGTCGTGTTCCATGAAGCCACGAAGGGTTAGGAAGACGAAGCGCTCAAGGTCTTCATTTTGAACTTCGATGGCTTTGGCCACTTTGTCGACCAGGACCATTGACCAAGGACCAAACTCAGCCATTTCGAGAAATGCCCCATCAACTTGTAAGTCGATGTTTAAAGCCGCTTCTAAATTCAGCAGCAAAGGAGCTATCTTTTTTCTGCGAACAGGTCTTCTTTTCCGCATGCTCCAATCACGGGTCATGGACTGCACAGGTGAATCCACTTCTTGACGCTTGGCTTGACCCTGTGTTTGATGAAGGTGAACCGGTTGGTCGAATCATGGCCCTTTGGTGCACCATTCGAACTTTTGCAAAACACGCCGCTGAATTGGGAAATGAGCAACCTGTCACACCGGTGTTCTTTGTCAAGCCCAACAACTGCATTCAACGGCACGGCTCTATTCCGGTCTCTCAGCATCCCGGCGAAGTCCACCATGAAGTGGAGTGCGTAGTTCGGTTGAATCAGCATGCTCAACCAGAAGCTATTGCAGTGGGACTGGATTTGACTGACCGTTTGACGCAAGGTGAACTCCGCTCAGAGCAATTGCCATGGGCAAAAGGGAAATGCTTCCGGGCAAGCGCTTATGTTGGCGGCTTTGTCGATTGGAGCGACTCATTCGACTCCCTTGTTGATGTCAACAACGGTCTCAAGCTGAATCTTTGGGTGAACGATGTCTTGGCGCAAAGTGCTTTCTTGTCGGAAATGACGATTTCGCCGTCTTCTCAGATGGAAGAGCTGTTGACGTGGGCACCAGTTCATGCCGGCGATTATCTGTTCACAGGTACGCCTTCGGGTGTAGGTCAATTGCATCCAGGAGATTCCATCAAAGCCACGCTTGAATCTCAAGATGGGGTCGTTTTGTCATCAATTGAGGCACGGTGCGATTAGGGTTGATTTCTTATATGCCCTGTTGGTGGCTTTGGTCTGCAAGGTGGCATCATTATGGCTCAATGGCACGGTATCTCTCGACGTAAACCAAGTGGCGGACGCAAAGTTCAGGCTCGCAGCAAGCGTTCTACAGAAATTTCTTCTGAAAAGCAAATGGCTCTCGTTGGAGAACCAAAGCGCAAGATTTACCGCCGAACTGGCGGAAACACTCTTGTTCGAGTTATGGCCGAAAACCGTGTCTCCATCAACAACCCAAAGAAGGGTACAACCAAGATTGGTAAAATTCACAATGTTATCGAGAACGAATCAGACCCGAACTATGTTCGACGTAACATTCTCGTGAAGGGCGCAGTTATCGAAACCGACCAAGGCCGTGTCCGAATCACTTCTCGCCCAGGTAAGGACGGCGTTATCAACGGCGTTCTTCTCGATTGAAATCCCTCCGCAGGATTCAAGTCGTTCGCGCTCTACGGTGCAAATGGTGACTGATGATGGACCACAACCCTGACCGCATTTGCGTATGGCCGGGTTACTTCGACACACGTCTTTCTCGGCGTAGCGGTCGACGCGTCCCAAAAGATTCCTCCGTCATTAAGCCTGATTTGGAAGGTTTGTTTCTCGCAGCACGTAAATTAGGACTGAAGAAAATCAAACGAGAAGAAGGAACCTCACACCCTTCTCGCCCTCACATGAAGGAAGGCAGAATGTGGGTCTCACGTGGCGGTTCGAAACAATCGGTTGGTGCACAATCCAAAGAAGAATTGCTGCAACTCATCGGTGCTGAATGGCGGCAAATGCAACGTGATCAAAAAGAAGCCACAGCAGACCGTATCGCTCGAGGTCCGCAAACCGGCGACCGTCGCGCTCGTTCACAACGTAAAGTACGCTCAGGCGACTCATCTGCTGCAAAGAAGCCCAGTTTCAAGAAGCGTTCCGGCTTCAAAAAGCGTTGATCAAAGCGGTATTTCGTGCAACCATCCGAAGAGGTCTTCCTCGGTTTCATTTTGAATGCCAACAAGATGGCTGTACAGTTGTTCAGTGATTGGTCCTGGCTTACCATCTCCGTATACAGCTTTCTTGCCACCCTTTGTGATTGAGCCAATCGGCGAAATGACTGCAGCAGTACCGCAGCAAAACGCTTCATCAGCATCCATGGCGAATTCGGCAG
>JAQXFL010000023.1 GCA_029250345.1 Candidatus Poseidoniaceae archaeon | reverse complement strand
AGTCACTGGCATCGTCATCACAAAACTCGATGGTACTGCCCGTGGCGGTGGTGCTCTTTCCGCAGTAGCTGCTACCGGTGCACCAATTGTTCACATTGGAACTGGGGAAAATGTTCCGGATTTGGAAAAGTTTGAATCCGACCGATTTATCTCACGCCTACTTGGAATGGGAGATATTCAGGGCCTCATTGATTTGGCTCCTGAAGACATGGATGAAGAAGAAGCCATGCGCCTTACTCAGCGGCTGATGAGTGGACGATTCACACTCAATGACATGTACAAGCAAATGGAGATGATGTCAAAAGTCGGAACCATAGACAAACTCATGTCGTTCCTACCTGGCAACATGCTCGGAGGAATGGGTGCTATGTCAAAAGGTCAAAAAGAAGCCATGCAAGGAAACCTTGACCGCTATCGAACCATCATGGACAGCATGACGGCATGGGAAAAGAACGAACCTGCCAAGATCAAAGCAGACCGTATCCGAAGAGTCGCTCGAGGTGCTGGTGTACGCGAAAAGGATGTCCGTGAACTCATCGCTCAATGGAATCGCTCTCGAAAGATGATGAAGGGCATGGGCGGCAACAGAAAGTTGAACAAACAAATGCGCAAGATGATGAAAGAAGGCGATATGGATATCGACCCTTCATCGTTTGGAATGTAGTCCCAACCCCTTTTAGCCGCCACCCCCTAGTGAAACCGTGCGCAGACATGTACTCGTTCTTGTGACCCTCTTGGTGCTCCAGAGCACTGCAGGGATAGCATCTGCGCACGGCAGAGCAACCTCAACCGAACTCTCAACAGAGAAATACGATTGGCTTTCTAACGAAACAATAGAAATCAATGTTGAAATATCCAACGCCCCATACAGTACCGCATTGAATGGAGAGTGGGTATTGTACGACGAGAATGATGCTGTTGTCAAAACGGGTAACCATTCCTTTTCGGCGAGCGGTACCGTGACGAGTTTTGTCATACCCTTGAAGCAGTTCTACAACGGTGCTCATTTCTACACCCTCCAAATTGAGATACTCGGCACATCTCAATCCGTTCTGTCGACTGCTGAGCATTCCTTTACGGTGTTTGAAAACACGCTCTTCCCTTCAATATCTAACCTGATTGCGTTTGGAGATTCTCTTAGCGACATGGGAAACGGTAAGAATTCCATTTTGAATGTACCCGATGTTCCACCTTACTGGCAAGGACGTTTCTCGAATGGCAAGGTTTGGTTGGAGCATGCATCTGACGCATACGGTGTTACGACTACCATTGGCTCTGGAACGGCGGCCGGAGATAACCGTGCATTTGGTGGTTCACAAACAGGCCAAGGTTTTTCCTATCTCCTGTTGCCAAATGTCGGCACTCAAATCACGAATTACCTCGGTAATGTACAAGCAAATATTCCTCAATCGACCGTGGTTTCACTGTGGTCCGGAGGAAACGATTTCCTTTACGGCACTGCAAATGCGGACACGATAGCGACGAATATGGAATCGCATATCCGACAGTTGGAAGGTGCAGGTGCAACCGAATTTATCATCCCCAATTTACCGCCCTTAGAAAAGACACCCGAAATCATGAGTCGAAGTCAAAACCAACAAAACACGATTGCTGCGGAAGTTGTATCTTACAATCAAAAATTGTCCACACTTGCTACCGATCTTCGTGCAGAATTAGGAATTACCATTCACTTCATCGACGCATGGAGTATCTTCAATGATATTCTGGTCAACAATGAAGCTCTTGGCATTACCAATACGCAAGATGCAGCCTGCTCTGGCGGGGTTTCATTGCTACCTCTGCCAATATGCAGCAGTGGAGACACCGTTGTATCAAATGTCGATGAATACCTGTTTTTCGACAAAGCCCACCCCACGCGTGTGATGCACCAATTCATTGGAAGATATGCCATCGAAGAAATCGGCGAACCGGACACAGATGGGGATGGAGTCATCAATCTGTACGACACATGCAGTTGGACAGAATCAGGAGCGCCCACCAACATCACGGGATGCTCATGGACTCAACAAGATGATGACGATGATGGAGTAAACAACCTCGACGATGAATGCCCGAACACAGCACTCGATGCTCAAGTCAATGCAGCAGGATGTTCAGCAGAACAACGCGACTCTGATGGCGATGGGCTCAACGATGCCAGCGATCCATGCCCGTTTTCACCATCACTCATCGACCACGATAGCGACGGTTGCAGTGACGGTGAAGATTTGGACGACGATAACGACGGTTATCCCGATACCGAAGATGAATGCCCTCGAGGAATGAAGGGTTCACATGATTTTGATTTGGACACGGATGGTTGCCACGATATGGAAGACGGTGACATCGATGGAGATGGACTCTCGAATGCCGATGAAGAGATTGCAGGCACTGATAAGCGTGACAGGGATTCTGACGACGATTTTGTCATCGATGGCGATGATGCATTCCCAACCGATGGAAGTGAATGGGCGGACTCGGACAGTGACGGTTGTGGAGACAATTCAGACCTGTTCCCATTTGATTCACTCGATTGCTACGATGTCGACGAGGACGGTTACGGTGACAATACCGATGCCTTCCCGCTCGATTCGAGTGAATGGTTTGACTTTGACTCAGATGGAATCGGTGACAATGCGGATATCTGTCCGCTCGAAGAGGGCTATGCCCACACACCATTGGGATGCATCGATACAGACGGCGACGGATACGGCGACAGAGTCGATGCTTTTCCACTCGACATCAACGAGTGGAACGACTCAGACGCTGATGGTGTGGGTGACAATGCCGACGCGTTTCCAAACGATGCCGCCGATTGGAATGACGTGGACAACGACACGTATGGAGACAACAGAGACGCATTTCCTTACGATTCCAGTGAATGGAACGATACCGACCTCGACGGTGTAGGTGATAATGCCGACGCATTCCCAAGCGACAAAACCGAATGGATGGATTCCGATGCTGACGGATGTGGAGATAACATCGATGTCTGGCCGAACAATCCCGACGAGTGCCTCGACCAAGACTTTGACGGCGTTGGTGATAACGAGGACGCGTTCCCTCTCAGTGCCTTTGAATGGCTCGATTCGGACGGGGATGGCCTAGGCGATAATGCTGACATGTTTCCCTTCGATAAGAACGGCAAGTACGATTCAGACGGTGATGGAATCGCCAATGCTCTTGACCCGTTCCCGAACAATGCGAGGTACGATTCGTGGTTCGATATCGTTTTGCGAGCCATGGTGCTGATTGCACTCATCGCAGGCGGTGTTCTCGCCCTCCAGCGTCGAAGCAGTCCCAATGCGATTGAACTGAACGACTACGAAGCGCAGACCATGCATCACATGGAGGCGCAAGAGATTCAGAGGCCGACATCGGCTCCGTCGTTTGACGCATTCAACCAAAACCAGTGATTTATTCTTCTTCGTACTTGGAAGCAAGATGTTCGCTCACCAAAGATGAACTGCAGTATGGACATGTGTCCTTTGAACTCAATAAATCTGGACGTATGCCTAAAATCGCCATACAGTGGGGACATGCTGCGAGCATTTCACCGGGTTCGAGTTCAATTTGCTGGAAGTTCTCAGAGCGACCAAAATAAGCATTTTTGTAAGCGGGATGAAAGTGGGATAAAGAGCGGCGTGCAGAGCCAAAAGTTGCCCAAGTGAACAAGAAAATCCACAAGAGGAAACTCATACTACCCATGATGAAACCGTAAAGTGACATCAGAGCATTGATTCCAAAAAAGCCCCCTGCAAGTCCAATGATGGCTGCTCCGGGCCAATAGGCAATCGGCGAGCGACGACGGTAGGCAAGACAGGCTGCGATGAGTAAACCAGCAAGTATTCCAATAGCAATACTGGACATGCCATCTGGCAAATAAACTGCAAATTGCGAGCCGATGAACAACAGCACAAGACTGTCGATGAAGAGCACGAACGTGATTCCACGGTGCAGACGAAGATGCGGATTGGTATCGTCAACCATTTG
>JAQXFL010000016.1 GCA_029250345.1 Candidatus Poseidoniaceae archaeon | reverse complement strand
GCCCAACACCTCCTGCAGGAGTAGCACTGCGGCCACTCACCGCCGCTGAAGTCAAATCAATCAACAAAGAACTCAACGATCCTGAAATGGAGATCCCTAAAGATGCGGTATGCCTCGTTCACTCCCCTCTTCTCCAAGTGGAATCACCGGAAATGCCAATCTCTCGTTCGGATTTATCAAGTATCGGCTTGGTCGCAGGCGACTTGCACCACTCGGTGCCATACCAAACATGCGACACCATCACTTTGCTTGCCGAGCGTGGGGGAAGTAATACGCCAGTGGCTTTACCACTGCCATTACTGCCAATTGTCACTGACGGGAAATCACTCTCGCTTGGTAAAAACAGCGACCCGCTCGAAGCACAAATATTGGCTCAACAACCGTTCATCACCCATATGAACCCACGACCGATGGATATCGTACTCCTCGATTCTGAAAACCTCGCAGATGCTCCTGAGTTGCTGGAAGTCTCGAACGGGGCTCTTGCAGATATCGATGATTTGCCTGCCATGAATTCTGAAGAAATTGATGGATTCATTGTCGCTGTCAGAACGCTTCTTGGGATGGAGAAGACATTTGGCTTCCTTAATTCGGTCGGCCGAGTTGAATCGTTGCATGTACGCTCCGCACACCATGGACTCGACTTGGCGGTCAGCCGCATTGAAGACGGATCTGGTATCGCAGAAGCAGCAGCCCTGCCAATGATTGGCAGGTCAACCAAAAGTCATCTATCGGAAACATCAACACAGACTGGAATGTTGCTCGGACTTTCCGCAAGCGGCACAGATATTGCAATTCTTCGTGCTTCAGGCATTGACGTCATATGCTGCGAAGTCCCAATGCAAGACGCACAGGACTTAGCACACTGGCTACAAAGTATTTCGAACGAGCTGACATCCATTCTCAAGCGCATTGGGCTCGATTCTATCGACCTACTCAAGCGCAAGCACCTGCGAGCGCTCGACTATGAGACTGCAGCAATCAGCGGACTACGACTGGTTGGATACGACCGCCCATTACCGCACTGGTTTTCACGTTGAGTTGATACAATGCCGACAATCTCAGTAGAACAAAATCTCATTCGTAGACTCCTCGAAAAGCACGGCCTCGTGCACGACATTGTTGCGATGGATGAACAATTACCGCTTCTCGGTACAGACATTGACACCTGTGATGAGAATGTCCTCGATATCGAAATATTCCCTGATCGCCCAGATTTGCTGTCAGGAGAGACGCTAACGAAAGCCATTCGACCCTTCTTGCATGGTGCTGAAAGCGAACCAAGTATGGAAGTTACCAAGGGTGAGATCACAATGACCGTTGATGCTGAATTAGAGCATATTCGTCCTGTCGTTGTCGGGGCTGTCGTTCGTGGAATCTCTATTGGCGGCAATGTAGAGGATAAAGACGCCTTCATCAAGGCACTTATGGACCACCAAGAAAAACTGCACTTTGCACTCGGACGTGGACGGCGCAGGGCATCCATTGGAGTACATGATCTCTCAACCATCTCACCTCCGTTTCACGTTCAAGCAGCATCTCCGGACACCAGATTTTGCCCGTTGGGCATGGATGAAGAATTGTCACTCTCCGAAATGTTGACATCCCATCCGAAAGGTGTGGATTATGCTCATCTCCTCGAAGGCTTGAGTTCATTCCCACTCATTACCGATTCTGAGGGCCAAGTTCTTTCATTCCCGCCCATCATCAACGGTGTCCAAACGACCGTAACACACTCGACTACAGATTTCTTCATTGAAGTAACAGGATGGGATCGAAGAGCCTGTGAATCGAGCATGATGTTAATCGCCCTCCAACTTGCTGAACGAGGCGGTTCAATCGAAGCAATAGAAGTGGTTGGCTTCAACGGAATGTCCGAGAGTTTGCCAAACCCTGCGCCAATTCAGCATGAAGTGACGCAACGATTACTCGACGGCTTACTCGGACGCAGTTTATCCGATGAGGAAGTTAAGGCTGCGACGAACAGAATGGGAGGCAAATTCCTGGGACGCAAACCTGCAGAGATCTTCACTTCGAATCCGCAAAATCGAATGTCGGATGTAGTTCAAGGCGATACTGTCCTCACCTTCGCAATGCCCAGATGGAGATTCGACATTTTGCATCCAATCGACCTGGTAGAAGATGTTGCGATTGGCCACGGCTACGAAGACCTCGGCAACGATGTACCCAAAGCACCGATGACAGCTATCCCTCGGTCGGATTCACAAGTTCGTAGACGGATTCGTGAGTCGCTGCAAGGCCTTGGATTGATGCAAATTCAATCGTTAACTCTCTCCAATGATTTTGACCAATTTGAAGCAATGAGATGGCCTGCAATGGGTGATGTCACCCGAATTACGAATCCAATAACCATCGAACACACATTGCTTCGACAATACTTGCTTCCAGGCTTGTTTCGATTGATGGCATCGAACAGGCATCATGACCTCCCGCAAGCAGTCTATGAACTGGGAACAGTTGTTCGCAACCATTCAAACGGCGACCGATTCGCTTTCCTTGTGGCTGAGCAAGGTGGCGGCTTTGCTGCAGTTCGAGGCCGCATTCAAGCGTTGATGAGAGACTTAGGGGCTTCAGATTACACCATCGAACCTCTCGGTGGTGAGATGGGACCTTGGCTAGCCGGGCGTTGTGCAAAAGTCATTGTCAAAGGTGTTCATGTGGGTTGCTTTGGAGAGATGGACCCCTCTGTCAGTGCACACTATGAACTCAAAGTCCCGCTCAACGGTGCTGAATTCGACATCCAAGCGTTGCAATCTGTTCTTCCTGACCCAGTCTAGGATTGGTAAGGAACATATGTTCCATCATCGTTCTTTTGGTGAGGGGCTGGATCAAATGAACCGTCTGGCTTTTTCTTGTAATGATAGCCATCAGAATGATGAACCCAGGTGAATTCAATTTTATTTTTGACTTCATGCGTACTTGAATCGACAATTCCTTCGTAAAATTGTGACTGCTCTTCCGCTCTTTTAATGGTCGTATCACCGTTGCCGAACAACGAGACTGCAGCCATATAGTCATCGGATTCACGATGGGAGGAGTCTGCGAGGGTTTGTTCGGTTGACTCTGAATCTTTACGATAAACAATCGCTTGAGGTTCAGGCTCATCCAACTGCAAAGGTTGCTTCTTTTTCCCGAAGGGCCAGAAAGGAGGCATGACGCTCCGTATCACTCCTGCTTGATGAAGACTGCGAAGTGCTGCTGATGCAGAGATTGGGTGAAGTTCAAAGGGTGAATGGCTTGGAACGTATATGCGCAGTGTGTTCGTTGGGATACTCATACTGATGCATGTGATTGTTCCACTTGCAGGTGCTGCCGGTGAGCCATCAACAGTTGAAGGCCGGGATACGCAAATTGACGTGATTGGCCTCAACCAATATACGGTTCACCGTGGAGAACAAATTGAAGTTTTGTTCACACTCCATAATCGAGGTGACCAAGCAGACACATTCAATTTTGACTTGGTTGAACCGGTCGATAATTTGACAATAACGGGACTACCGCTTAGTAAAACACTGGAAAGTGGATACCTGAGACAAGTCAAATTCAATCTTTCAGCAGACCTTGATGCCGGATATGATGTTTACAATCTTTCGATACTGTTTACGTCACTCAACGATGCAAACTGGAATCAAACCGAAACATTCCAAGTCCGAGTCACACCATATTCAAATCTCAACTTTGGCACAACTGGCGTATCCTCATTCATCGTATCTCCAAACACGAGAACTTCGGTAGCGATGAACATCACCAATAATGCCACTCTTGATGACGATGTCACATTCAATCTCTACACCGTATCCGGTTGGAATTGGGGGTGGACAATGAATTCAACAGATGGACCAAACGCCTATGAAACCGTTCAAAAAGATACGGCATCCTACATTTATTTGTGGGTCGATGTTCCGTCTGTTATCGATGGTTCACCGCTGTACAACAACGGGCCTCGATTCCAAATAAGTGCGGTATCAGGCATTGATGGCGGCATTGTACAATGGTCTTTTGACATGCTGATGAATGAATTCAAAAACGCCTCAATCGATCAAGTTGGGGAAGATGCAGTCATAGAACCAGGAGGTGTCGAGAGAGTCTCCATAGATGTACGAAACACTGGCAATTCTCCGAATTACCTTAACATCACGCTCGAAGCAATCGATGCACAAGGAGACGTAATTCCGGACATTCCTAACTTTGACCGAATTGCAACCGATGGTTGGACAATGGCCCTTTTTGGTGGACTCGAAGAAAACATCCTTCAGCCGAATGAATCGAGAACTATCAAAATCGCATTCCAAGCGCCGTTGGACTACTCAAGCGAAATCGATATCCGACTGCGTGTGTTCGCCGGTGGAGCAATCCAAAATACGCGAACTGTCGATATCGGCGCATCAATTGGTTGGGAACGTAGCGGTAGCGTAGAACTCCGAACAGATGCATGCCAATCTCTGTTGCCATCCGAGAGTTGCAGCGCTGATGTCGAAGTATACAACGGAGGCAACGCCGTTGACTCTTTCGAATATTCAATAAAGCAAGTTCCAGAATTTGTATCTGCTCAATTGGTCCAATCGACAACCGAATTACAACCCGGCGAATACATGAATCTCACTTTGATCGAAATAACTGCAAACGCATCTGCGTTAGCATTCGAAATTGGAGAGATTGTAGTGGAAACATACCTGCTCAACACCGACACCACAGTTGGCATATCACGCATTCCAGTAAAAATTGCACCAGTCATTCGATGGAACTTCACTGAGATCATAGAGGAAACTGATTCCAATGGAAGGCTATCGATCGCCATGACGTTGAGAAACGAAGGGAACACTGCAGACGGTTTAATTGTCCAATTGCAGTCTTCACATTCGACGCCAATGTCCTTCCTGCCTCCAAAAATTGCGGTTTATGAGGAGGGCGTTGAATATCCAAGATCGTTTGAAGTGAGTGGGATACCGATCGGATACAATTTCACTGTCCGAGCTTGGATTGATTTACCGCAAGACCAGCCGAGTAACGGAACAGTTTGGGTCAACACAACCGTACGCTCACAATTCCAACCGAACACAGAGTTTGTCCACACCTCGAAAGGGGATTATACAGGTGTGCCTTGGCAAGATGAGGTTGAAACAGAAGCACTGGACGTGCTCGGAATGATATCCACCGGTTTTAGTGTACTCAAGGCTTGGTCGCTGATGATTGGAGCGATTCTCGTATCCGGAGTCGTCATCTACAAATCCATTGTTGCACGAAATCAACGTACTGCAGAACAGATGGAAATGGATGCCCTCAATCAGCCCAAACCACAAGAAGCGGTGGGAGATTGGATGAACAAATTTGCGCCAAGTGAGCAAGAAACTGTCCAAGATTCAACGGTAAAGGTTCATCCCGAACATTTCAAACAAGCGTTTCAACGACGTTCAGGAGCATACAAAGAAGCAAGTGCACCGGTTGATGCATCGTTAACGAAGGCCGCAACGACAGTGCTTGAACACCACAGTTCCAACGATTTGCGTTCATCTGCTGATTCGCTCTTAGCCGACATCAAAGTTGGGTCTCATCCTACCCGTGAACTTGAAACGTTAGCCATTCAAACACCACCTTCTCAAGTTGAGCCCATCATCCCTGTTCAACCACGAAAAATGAGCCAACCAATCGACGATGATTTGGACATCTGAGGAGTTCATATGTGGAATGTGGGAGTAGATGAGGCAGGTCGTGGTCCGGTATTGGGTCCGTTAGTGGTTGGCGCTGTTGCAATACCGGCCGACGATGTTCACCTGCTCGTTGAACATGGAGTAAAGGATTCAAAGGACTTAACGCACAAGAAACGATTCCAACTTGTCGAATGGTTTCACATGAATGCCCAACAACGAAATTGGAAGCATTCAGTCATCGTATGCAACCCCGAGCGTATCGACCATGCGGTTCAATCAACTGGCCTTAATTTACTGGAAGTGGAATTGTTTTCAGAGGCTCTTGTAGAAATTCGTTCACAAGTTAAAGAACCGGTATACATCTTAAACGACGCATGCGATGTCAATGAGCAAAGATTCAGCGACCGGATTGCTGCTCGACTTCCAAATTGGCCATGGGATGATTCTACCATCCACTCAGAACACAAGGCAGACACGAATCACGCGATTGTTGGTATGGCAAGCATTCTGGCAAAAGTGAAACGAGACGACGCAATTCATCAACTGACTGACGAAATTGGTTCACCTCTTGGCTCTGGATATCCGAGCGATCCGAATACGAAAGCTGCCCTGCCAGGCCTCTTATGTGACAAGACACCCCATCCAGCACTTCGATGGTCGTGGAAAACCGTGACGAGGGCATGGAATGAAATCTACGGCACAGACCCACCTAAGCGGCCATTTCGAGACAAACATCAATCAACATTGTTCGAGTAAACGGGCTGACTTCGTGCGAGCACTTGATGAAGCAACGGTTGCAGGAAAGGTTGAGCCCCATGACGTGGACACCTGATGAAAAAACGCTTGCATCGTTCAGACACCTTGCTCTGCAGAATGCAATTGAATACGAAGGTAAGGCAGCCCCCGGGTCGGTTATTGGCCGTCTCATGGGTACTCGGAGTGACCTTCGACCGCATGGAAAAATAATTTCACCGCTCATTGCCAAAGCAGTTGCCGAAGCAAACGCAATGGCAGCCGAGAAAGGCATAGAAGCATTACAGGCGATTCTTGAGCAAGAAGCACCACACTTGCTTGAAAAGAGGGAAAAGAAAGAGCGTCGAGAAGGGTTGCCTGAACTCAAAAATGCAACGAAAGGAAAAGTGGTACTTCGATTTGCACCAAACCCAAACGGACCACTTTCCTTTGGCCACGCCCGTGGCATCGTCATTAACGGCAGATACGCTGAAGAATGGGACGGAGAGCTTATTCTGCGATTCGATGATACGGACACCGTCGTCAAACCACCACTCCCGGTGGCCTACCAACAAATCCCTGAAGAAGCAGAATGGTTGTTAGGCTTCAAACCTCATCGAATTGTCATTGCCAGCGATCGCATCCCCCAGTATTACGAACATGCAGAGATGATGTTGCAGAGAGATTTCGGTTATGTCTGCCAATGCAGCGGTGAAGCGTTCAAGGAATTCCGAGTTTCTAAAACCGAATGCCCATGCCGGCTCAATACAGTGGAATTCAACATGGAATTGTGGAGAAAGATGCTCGATGGAACATTCGTCCCTGGCGATGCGGTCGTTCGTGTGAAAACAGCAATGGATTTGAAGAATCCAGCACTTCGAGACTGGCCAGCACTTCGTATTCAAAACACTGCTGAACACCCACACCCACGCCCTGAGATTGGTTCAAAGTACCGGGTATGGCCGCTGCTCGACTTCCAAAGCGCTGTCGAAGACCATCTTCAAGGGGTAACCCACATCATCCGTGGAAAAGACCTCATGGATTCTACGCGAAAGCAAACCCTACTTTACGCACATTTTGGCTGGACGTATCCAGAAACAATGTATTGGGGCCGTGTCAAGGTTCACGAATGGGGAGGATTTTCAACATCACAGATGCGAAGAGACATCGAAGCAGGGCTGTTCTCTGGCTGGGATGACTTACGACTACCGACACTAACTGGTCTAAGAAACAGAGGCATCACCGCCGAAGCACTTCGTAACTTCTGGGTTGAGTTAGGCGTCACACAAAAGGACATTTCTGTTCCGCTTTCGACACTTTACTCCCACAATATCAAGAGCATCGATGATGATGCACCAAGGCTCTCATTTGTTCGAAACCCGAAAGAAATCGTACTGGTCGGTGAACACGAGGATTCCATCGATGTGGATGTCCATCCGAACCATCCGAAACTCGGCGCTCGCAAGTTTGACTTAACCCCCAATACAGTATGGGCGGAAGAGGAAGACATTATGAAAACAGAAATCCGATTGAAAGGCTTCGCCAACATTGAGATTTCTGGGGAAATTGCAACAATAGGCTCTATTGAGCGTAATGACCGTCGTCCGATCGTCCACTGGTTGAGTACATCCAATGCCATCGATGCCACACTTCTTCTCGCAGAAGACGGTGAAATTGTTCGACTCGAAGGAAAAATGGAAAAACACAACTATCCGGAAGGCACGATGTTGCAGATTGAAAGAATCGGCTACGCCAAGGTGGTTGACGCTTCGACGCTCGTCTTCACTCACTCTTGACCTACGGGTAAGAATATAATTCCCGAACGCCACCACCACACAGTGGCGAACATGGTAAAGACGGTAGCAGATTTGGACCTTGACGATGAACACATGACCATCGGCATTGATGACAGCATTGCTGAAGCATCCAGCCGCTTGCTAACTATGACTGGCGGGATACTTGTCGTACTCGATGGAGACTCCAAGACCAAGGGCGTTATCGGACACCGCCAATTCCTCAAGGCACTCTCTGAGAACGTGGATGCAAACAATTCAAAATGTTCTGAATGGATGGAAATGGATTTCCTTGAAGTTCAACTGAGTGATACGCTCAAAGCGGTACTTGCTGATGTCCAAAAGCGTGCGCCGCAAGCCGTTGTGGCAGTAGATGAAAACGGTGAATTTGCAGGATACTTCTCGCCCAATGATTACCAAGAGGCAAGTGAACTCGTATCATCGCTCAAAAGTTTGAAACTTTGATTAAGCTTCAATCCGAATCACACGCTGGCATCCAACGCATGCAAATCGAAGCGGGCGTTCTTGACTTTCCACTGGATTAGGTGTCGAACATGCAGGACAATTGATCACAGGCGTGGTGATTTTTATCGCTTGTTCGAGAAGTTGACTGCGTTTCCGGGGACTCGTGACGGCAGTGACCCACCAAATGACGACCACAGTAACCGCTGACCCTCCAACAAATACCGATGGATAAGCAAGCCAATGAATAACCCCGACCAAAGGAATGAGAATCAACTCCAGAAGGAGAATTCCTCGGCGACGACTACGCGAGAATGCGAGGGCAAACATGAAACCAAGGAAAAGGGCAAACAATGTCAGTACGGACAAAACACCCGGCGACGTCACAAGTGAGTTCGATGGTGTCATTTTGAAAGCAAAATAATCATCAACAGCGATATCGGACCCCTCAAGGGTGAGTGTTTCACCCCAAGGCATCCTAAAATGGCGATAGGTAACCGAGTTCGACGACACAACCTTAGGGAATGCGAACGAAGTCATGGCGGAGGATTTGCCGACTAAAGAGAGGGAAACTTTACCCCAAAGTGGAGTTGGTTGAGCTGTGATAAAGCCACCAATGAGTTCGATTCGTTCTCCTTCATTCGGAGCATCGTCACCATCAAACAGCATTACTGTTTTGACAATGAGGGTAACTGGATGATTCACAACTTGCGATTCACCGTTCAGTTCGATATCGATGTCACGGCTAAGGAATTGATTGACGCTGCCTCCAAGTAGTTCTTCTACCTCTAATCCCAAACCAACGCTCAGGTAGTAGGAAAGAAGCCCGGATGAGCCTGAGGCGCTTAGCAACTGTCGTTCCATTTCCATGACCTCAATTTGTTCGATGTCACGGCTAACGCGCTCATCATCACCGACGCTTCCAGCGTCAAAACTCTTCAAAACCGGTGAAAGTGTAGTCACTTCATCGCCGATGTGGTCCATCCCCCATCGCATCCAAAATGCCATTTCCCCACCGATTTCAATTCGGGTGGTCCGGTCCAGTTGTAGAACGCCTTCAGAGTTCTTAAGAAGAGTGAATGTCCCTGAAACGGATATAGGGCTTCCGTCACCGTTTGTCTTGAGTGGTTCATCCGGGGGATAGTATGTTCCTGTACCACCGCTGGTGTCGAAGGTTTCGATTTCAAATGTAGTTGAACCGGAAAGTGATTGCCCACCTGATTCGATGGTGAGGCGAGCCTCCACGCTTACGGTTTCAGTACCACCCTTGGCGCCTTGCCAAGTCCAAGTGACTCGCACTGCACCATCAGCACCAGTCTCAATAGGATCGCCAGAGAGCTCTGTCCCAGCCACGAATATTTGCAGTGAGTCCGACTTTGATAACAAATCCATTCCCCAGTTTGAATCAATCAAGACTGAAAAGTAAACATCCGAACCTTCAATTTCAGGCTCTAACAACGTAAGGTCGAAGAGCGGTATTTCCGCCTCCACATGAGAGTCTGCATCCTCCGAACCCCAGAGGAACTCAAGTTGGGCATCACCGGTTGGGATTGTGAAAACAAGCGAGCGAGCGGTGAGAGAGAGTTCAATTGCCCCCATATCAGAAACCGAGGTAGCGTCTACTTCAATGTCAAAAGTGAGCGTACCCGTGCCTTGGGCTAACACTGAACTTCCAGGCTCAGTTGATGCACTGTACGTTTGGCTGCCTATTTTGAGAGAAGCTGTGGCGTTTATTTGAGCGCTGGCCGCATTGGTTAACTCGTATTCAATGGAAACCTTCCATGTGTTTGCTGGAACGGTTCCTGGCCAAACATTCGGAAGAACCCATTTTCCAACAGACTCTTCAGATGTTACAGAACCTGCAATCGCTGCAGAAGATGACGTGTCGGCAGAAAGATCCTGAGAAAACGGAGACAATGTCCCCGCAGATGCGGAGCCAAGGAGATACAGCTCTACATCCGCAGTATCGCAGCACACGAGGGCATCTTCAGCAGACACATCGCCAAGATAATTGTCGCTAAAGGGTGCAGCCATTGATGCCAAAAAAATCAGCACAATTAACAATGGGCGTGCAGACATGACTTCACCGAGTGCAATGGCAGCGCGCATGGCACATAAGAGAAGCGCCTTTCAGTGAACAAACAGCGTCAAAGAGCCTTCTCAAGAAGAGCGCCCAATTCCTTCTCAAACAGAGAAACAACAGCTTCGCCAACCTCGCCTTGCAAATCATCAGGTAGCAGGCGTAATCCGAGCCGAGTTGCAGCTCGTGTGGCCTTGAGTTCAGCATAGACGGTTCGTGCCTTCGTGTGGAAATAGTAAGCGACCGCTTCTTTGATTTCGGCCTTCAATTCCGGGTCTTCTTCCACCTTACCTCGAATGTGCGCCTTGAGTTCATCCTTAACCAAGTCTCGAAATGCTTCGATGACGAGGTCTTCGGTCGACATTAAATCTTGAACTTGGTCTCGAATACTACCTGTGAGCAATCGTTCAATGGCCATGTACAGCCCAGTTGGTTCTTTGGTTTCAACCCGTCGATGAAGAGATTCAAATTAAAAGACCTGTTTTGAGAAAGCTGTCAGCGAGTTTGGAGGCATGTATCTTTGCTTTACCTGCTTCACTGGGCCATGACTGTTCAGCCAAGTGAACTTGACTCATGACATCGACATCCGATGCACCCAGTAGCAATCGATGCCAGACCAGTTCCTCTAAACGGGGAGTGGAAAGAGTGGAATTTTGAAGTGCGGGCAAGAGAAGTTCACTCAGTGCACCTGAACGGGCTTCGGCATCCATTTTCGACCAACCCTTGCGTAGACGAGAAAGCATTCTCTCCGAAAGGTCGGGAATCATTCCCGTAGCAGGTGTCGGTACCTCTGGCAAAGGAACAACTCTGAATGCTCCTTCAGCACGCAAATGGTCACGTATGGTTGTGTGAATTGGATCAAATGTGGTATCAAGTGCTTCGCGAAGCCAGAGACCAGTGGAGGCAAATGGACGGATGAGCCGAGTTTTTTGTCCGTTCGGCGACAACGCAGCGGCTACTGCTGCACACTGGGCAACGGTATCCAGTGCACCCCTGCGTTCGGACTGATTCGAACCCAAACGAACGGTAACCGAAAGTGGAGTGATGTGGATAAATTCAGTTTGTGGAAGATCCTTAATCGTCCATGTATCTTCGAATGGGTCAATGAAAATGAGAAGGCCATCGAGTGATGATTGAGGTTCTTGTCGCTCATCTCGTGGAATGTGTTGGTGCGGGGGTAAAAACCGCCGTCTGTACGAGACACCAGCATCCAAAAACGCAGATTCAAGTGTTGTTAGAGACAGTAGACCCTGTAAATCTGCAGGCGCATGAATATGCACCATTTCAGCCTCATGGATTTTTTGAACAAGACCTTCAATGTGGGATTGAATGTCATGGAACGGGGCAGTCTGAAGCAAGTCGTTCATGGTCGCACCCTTTGAATCTAAATGGTGACCGTTGATGAAGTCTCACATCAAACGAGAAGAGCGTGAGGAATCACTCGACCATGAGTCGGAGTTCTTCTCGCTTGTATCGCCAATCGGATGGCAAGCGACCTTCGGACTTGTAGTAGTTAGAAAGTCGGCGAATCTTTGCTTCGGTGATTTCAAGAGACCGCTTGTTGTGCAAATCCTTGTGGTTGCCGCTGCCGAGGTGGTTGATGATGCCGACAGCTTGTCGCATCAGATTCATCAAATCTTCAGGATATGTACCACCGATGTTGTTCTCAGCGAGAACTGCACCAATTCTCTTACCGAGAACGAGCCGAGCGTTAGGAACTGCATGCTGGTCACGTAGAATTGTGCCGATGACTGCGGAGGAATGTCCATCCTTACCGAGGTCGATTACAAGTTGCTTTACCGCCGCAGCATCCGTGTTTGACCACTCTGGTGCTTCGCTGACATAGGGCTTACTGGACCCACTCTTTCCTTTGCGTGATTTGTACATCCGTGCCATAAGGACAACTCCAAGGAAAAAGCCGACTTGTCACCCCTTCTTAACCGCTCCGCTTCAACCAAGCGCAAATCGCATCGTCTTAACGCAGGATTGCGAGGTGAAAGAAGGTTGAATTCACAGTCTTTGATGAGATTTGGCTAAGCGTCCCGGAGTGTTTGGCCATTCCCAAGCAGGCGCATGGGCCCGAGCCAGTCCGATCACAGAACCGTTTTGGTAGACCAAAACATCACTGCCTGCACGTATTGATTTGTCAAATGATTCGACGAGCACTCCGAAGATGTCGCCCTTCCAAGCGACATCTGGACGAAGGTGAACGGCTGGTAACGAGTTGAGTTCATCCAATGTTGGAATGACAGCTTTCGGTAGAGAAAAGCCACTTCGGTCGATGGACCAAAGAGCCATCTGGTTCTTATCTCGCTCAAGTCGGTAGCGCGGAGGCTTTCCGCGAACTTTCATGTCAGCAAGCCAAGCATCGTTGTTCATTTGCTTGCGAGAAATACTTGCAAAATTATCCAATAAAATCTTCTCAGTCTTTCGCCCACGGGCGCTAAAGGTATCAACGGCAGAACGAACTGCTTCGGAGAGACGCTCTAATGCATCGTGTGAGCCTGCAGAATCGCCTTGTCGTGTCTCGACAACCTCGACAGAGGGGTGTTCAAAATGGATGCCGGAATGGTTGATGATTCTCTTGTAATCATGCCGGTCTACCAAGACCCGGAACATACGTTGGATTCTTGCAAGTTCATCACCGGTCCAATCGCCAGTAACTGGAACATCATAATGTCCTGCAGGCCAAACCTCTTCGAGATCACGTGGGACAAGTCCAAGAGGCGATGTGACCATCACCTCGTGGCATGCACTGGTTCCAATCGCACGTATGAAGCGACCATGGGATTTGGAAAGTCGATATGGTTTTCGAGCGGAACACGGTAGCAATACCAAAATGGTGTCCAAGCCAACTGGAGCAGAGTATTCCGTGGTCATGTAAGATTCCCAGTCTGTAATCAATGGGTCAGTTTGAACGGAAGCCGAATGGCATGGGAATTTGAAATCAGCAGCCACATGTGATGAGAGCAGTCCAGGAATGTTTTGGCACAAGAGATCATGACGGCGCAAATGTTCAACCAGTCTTGGGCTGGTGAGTGATTGGCGGTCCGCAAGAGACCTCATCTGGTCGGAGGCTAGTGCGCCACGAACCGATGCAATAGCATTGCTCCAATGCGAGATTTGTTCATCCATACCTGCAGATTCGCCCATTGAGCCAACAAGATGCCTTGGGCCTTGCTCGGTCAGTAAGACTCCTGCAGCGGCGGCTTGTCGAGACCGAGAGAGGTCAAACAAATCAACACCGAACCAAACCAGCACAGCCAAATTGTCAGGCCCGCCCAATCCAGGAGTCCACAAAAGGGCACCAGGGAATTGTTGCTTGAGAATGGATATCGCCTCAACCAGCCTGCCGGGCTGTGCAGCAAGCTGAACGGCATCAACAAGCACGACGACATCAGGCTTGAGCTCCGGATTTGTGAGGCTTGCATCGTGATTGAGCCTCTGCCAGGAAACAGGCAAAACTTGAGCAGTACCCGCTGCCTCACCAGCATCAGCTTCATCGAGTGAGGGGGGGAGAACGTGGCCGATTGAGACACTCCATGAAGGAGAATTTATGGCAAAATCTGGTGGAGACAGTGGCAATCGTGATTCAAAGTGAAGTGTCGCCGGAATCGCATCATCGGTTGAAGAGCGAAATGGGGCAATGTGAGCCGCCACATCTGGATCGCCATCAAGTAAAACGAGGGCTGGAGTCGACGACAGTGGACTCTTGCGGTCGCCCAAGGCCCACTGACGAGCAAAGCGGTAACGTGCTGTAACGGTTCGACCGAGACCATCCTCCATGGTTGGGCCAAAAGCCATTGCTTCTTCAAGCATTGGACACGAAGAAGGGCCTAAGTTCAAAGAGCATACTTCACAGGGACATATATGGACGGCAACATGTCACTGCGTCGGATGAGCACTGGTGTGTTCATGGCATGCCTACTCTGCATCCTTTCATTGTCTCCCGCACCCCTCGTTGCAGCAGAAAACGAAACAGGAAACTCCATCCAAGCAGACGGACGAATCATCGGCTATTTATCAAACGGAGTCGATAACCATTCGCGTCAGTGGACCATTGAAGAAGGGCAGTGGACCAGTCTTGTCCTTGAATGCCAGCAATGCACCGCAGATATCGACCTCGCAGGAACGGCGTACCAAACCACGGACGTCCTCACTGTTCAAGCCGCTGTAAGTGGCACGGTAACTCTCAGCATCCATTCACCTGTTGAGGAAAATGTGTACTATTCATTGATCGAATCCATCGATGAATCCTTCCCAACCGTACGCCCAGCTCCATCTGAAACGGTCGAATCGCAAACAATTGAGTACTGCTCCAACATGAACGAATGCATTCAACCCACCAGAGGACACCTCGACGGTGTACCAAACGGGGAATATTCGTCCCCAGATTTCACGACGGGTATCCATGAACAAGCAGGTTCGGAGTACATTGCGTTCGATATAGAGGCTGGAGACACACTTGAACTCCAAGCAATGCACGCTACCAATGACCTCACGATTTCAGTCTACTTCCAATGGAATTCGACTGAAACGTTGTACGGTCACGAATTGATTCAACCTCAAGGAATAGCAGCGTCACTGCACGGCGAGAATGGCCTTTGGTTCTTCGAAGAATCGGGTCGAGTTGTGGTGAAGATTGAAGCAAGTATTTCTCATACGGCATGGGCAATCAAAACGATTCGTTATGCCCACAACTCATCACTCCAACTCACTGAAAGTTCTGAAAACATGCACATTGTTGGCCATCATTCGACTGCAGTAATGCTCGCCATGAATGACACAGAAAAATTCACCTTCGAGCCGTTGTTTTCGAACACATCCATCACGGTGGATCAACTCGTTGGAGGAACATGGATATTGGGTGCAGAAAAGAACATCACTCCAGACCCAGCATACACCTTTTATCCATATCCAAACATCAGTGCAGTTCGTGTGCATTTCCACTCCCCGGTGCATTATGTCAACTTAATGGTCGAAGATTTCTCTGACTTAGGCTCAGGACTTGAAGCACCATCAGTGCGACCTCTGTCCCTTCAGAGTGACAACGCCTCATGGCCATTAATGAATCTAGAATCAGGACCGATTGAAGGTGAAATGACTCTTGCCGTTCATGACACTGCGGATGTCTATCGGGTTGAAGTAAACGGGTGGTTTGAATCCGTGCACCTCATTCGATTCACCCTTGAAAGCATGCACATCGAACAATTTGAATTGGAAGTGTGGAACATTGACCAAGAATCTTGGGACGTCATCGATACACGCCGAAGCATCTACTCAAACGGTAAAATCCAAGCGTCGCTCGAGGTGGGACCTGGAACACATTTCCTGCGTGTCGCACTTGTTGATCCGACCAACAACACGCCACATCCATGGGGCGAAGATGCGCCAGCGTTGGTGTACCTCTTGTCGTCAACCTACTCTGAGATTGATGAAGGAGAGGAACCGTATTTCCCGCCGGACGAAAATGCTCAGAAGTGGGGAACTAGAGCTCGCTTCTTCCTTGGTTCCTTGTTCCTTTTACCCGTCCTGTACTTTGGCTTGGTTCAATACCGCACTTTGAAGACAGCCCGAGAATTCTCGATGAAATCTGAGCAACTCGCTTGGTTTAAATCACAATTAGACTCAGGTAAAACAACACCGAAGCAATCGCGTGCAAACCTTGCACGTGCTCTTCAAGCCGTGACATTACTGTCGTGGGATGAAGCCAACTCGACATGGGGCAAACCTGACCTTGACTACCGCACGGACAGCGTTGCAATGGCGGTATGGAGACTCGACGAGAGGATTGCGAAGTCAGAAGGGGCAATACCACTCATGGTGGGAATACACATTGTTGAAGGAAAATGGGACTTGGCAGCACTTCGATTTGATGCTCCAGTTGGTCAGGCGTGGAATGTTGAAAATGTCGAACCGAGATTCCTAAACCGAGGAGAGGAAGTATTCCTTGACACAATGGCAAACGGTAACCGCACCTTCATCATGGCAGAAATCAGCGGAACTGCCTCCGCAGTTGATATCGAACTTAACGGGCGCATGAATGGAGAACCGAGCGCTGCAAGGATTCCTTCAACGCTTCAGATTCAATCGCTTGAAGAAGAGTGATGAAATCATTTCTCATCGAAAGCCAATATTTCGCTGAGTAGTAGTTTTGTTCAGAACTTTGGACGAACGGTAACTACGGAAGTGTTTTCCAAGTCGAGAATGTCATCGTCATCTTCTTCTTCATCAGAATCAGATTCGTCTGAGGAATCGTTTACCGCACGTGGAGTTGACTTTTTCTCAATGATTTTTTCGTCACGGGTCAAACCCTTCTTTGATTCAAGTTTCGTAATCTGGTTTTGGAGCATCTCGAACTCGATTTCCAAATCTTCCATGACATCCCGAACTGCTTCCATCTTGTCATGGATTCGAGAAGCGAGTTTCTTCATCTTGCGCAGTACACGCTTCTCGGACATGCTGTTGTCCAAAGGTCTGGAGGTTATGAAGACTTATACGATATTTATGTCAACCTTTGACATGGTTTCAGAGGCCGAAATGATTGCTGAATCAGTTTCGTCGATCCTTGGCATCGTCCTTGATTCGCTCCAAAATATCCTTTGGTGCAAGGGCTGACTTCAATTCCTGAAGAGCCTTCTTCGACTTCTTGTCTACTTTCTTAGGCATGTGTAATTTCAGAAGAACAACAACATCACCACGCCCGCTGCCTCTGCTCCGAGGTAGGCCTCGTTTTCGAATTTCGAGGGTATCTCCAGAATTGGAATAGGCTGGGACCTTAATGTTCAAGTCCTTTCCGTCAACGTGTTGAACGGTCACGGTTGTTCCGAGCACCAAGTCTGAATAACCGAGCGGCAACGACATGATGAGGTCTGCGTTGGAGCGTTCAAACCATGGGTGAGGTTCAATGTCGATTTCAATAAACAAGTCACCGTCTTCGCCTCTCCCTTGAGGGGCTGGCTCCCCTTTACCACGCATGCGCAGGCGTGTGCCAGCTTCTGCGCCAGCAGGGATATTGAATCGAAGCGTGGAAGATTTGATTTCCTTACCGTTGCCCCTGCACGGAGAACATGATTCATCAGCCGAACTGCCTGTGCCACCGCAAGTTGGACATTCTCGAACAACATCTTGAACAAAGGGGCCAACTTGTTGCCGCATTCGGACACGCCCTTGACCACTGCAATCACTGCATTCGGAAGTCTTACCTTCCTTTGCACCCGTACCATCACAGTGAGTACAGGCGACAGGGAGGTCAACTTCTACTTCTTCCGTGCTACCTTCGTAGATTTTGAACATATCAACGGTGTGAATCATCCGAATGTCAGAACCTCTACGACGAGAACGACGAGAGCCTCCACCGCCGCCACCAAAGATGTTGGAAAAGAAGTCACCTCCAAGAATGTCATCGAGATTGATATTGAATCCACCGCCACCAAATCCACCGAACGGTGAACCTCCTGGGCCGTTGTGCCCGAAACGGTCGTACTGAGCACGCTTCTGGTCATCGGAAAGAACTGCATATGCTTCTTGGATTTCTTTGAACATGTCCTCTGCATTCTCTTCTTGACTTCGGTCGGGATGGTACTTGCGAGCAAGGCTACGGAAGGCATTCTTGAGTTCCGCAGATGTGGCTTGTTTATCCACACCGAGAACCTCGTAGTAGTCACGTTTCTCAGACATATGCTCACCGAACAAGCCTAGGGGTAGTGAAGTCCTCTTTCAACATCACGGACAAAATCCATCGGCTCAGGCATCGAGACCACAATGAAGGCAGAACGGTTCTCCGGGCGGAATGATCGCACTGCACCCTCTGCAGCGGTTTCCTGCTGGTAGCGGTGCTGGGGCACTGGTAACAGGAGCGGTTGTAAACTGAGCAGTACCCATCATAGCCATGTCCTCGATGCTTCCGTGATTGGATGGAGCAGGTGCTGAATCCCATGCATAGGTCGTATCGACTGGTGCAGCCATCTCTTGGGCTTCGGAAAGACTCGTTCCCGATTCAGTCATGACCGAATCAACACCCCCATCATCACTCATCGATGTCATTTTCAATTCTGAATCATCTCTGCTTGAAGTGCTACGCATCGGAGCAACTGGCCGTTGAGCGGTCACCGGTGCAGCGGTTGAGGCCGCACGAAGTGCTGCCTGTCGGCGTTCTTCACGCTGCTCATCCGCATTGCCACGACCAAAAAGTGCGCCAACAAAATCCAGGAAAGAATCCATTGGCGAAGCTTTGCGCTTGGCTCCGATTGTCGAGTGGACCTGCTCATCACCAAACATTTCGTCACCGGAAACTCTGCGGTTGGCTGTACGAACTTGTTTTGATTCCAACAAGAGGTCAACTTCGACTTTATCATCTTCATGCAATTCCAGTTCTGGAGATTCCTTGTCAATACTGGCAACTTGTCTCTGTAAGGCTAGCTTTCCCTCGGGGCTTAAATTGGCATCAAGTTGAACATTGGTTTGCCAAACTCCTGCTTCTTCGGCCTGATACACCTTTTTCATGGACTTCATCGTCTGAGACCGGTGGTACTCGAAATCCCGTACTGTACGTGTTTTCCGAAACAAGACGAAACCGAGGGCCACGGCAATACCGTACCATGCGTACATGAAAAGTGGCTCAATCTCAAAAATTTGGCGAAGAGGCGTGACTGACAGGTGAACGGCACCCATCAACAAGAGCGGCAATATCGCCACACCACGGGCTGTGACTGAACGCTCCTTCGCCATGGTGAACACCATGCGCTTTCATACTACACTCAAGTATGTTGGCATAAGTTGCTTGAAGGCATCAACGATCCTTCGGGGCACGCCCTTTTCGAACCAACCCATCCAGAAGACCGATTGAAAAACTGGAATGAAGCATAAAGAGACAAACAGGAATACCGAGAACCAACGAAAACCGTTTCGACATCAGTGCACCTCGAAGCCCCTCAAGTGATAAAACCACAAGGTAACATGCGGGCAATACACCTGCATAGGGGGATTGTAGGGCGAGAAGTGTGACCGTGCTCAATGCCCCAAACCATGGTAAAAACTCTCTCAGGCTGGTTCGTTTTGGATACTTTCTAAGAATTTTCATACGCCAAAAACCATACCGATGCCCCATCTTCCACCACTTCCCTAAAGTGGAACGCTTTACCATACGAACATGCGTCGAAGGTGTACGCGCAAGGACAAAGCCTGCGTTGAGAAGGCGCATTGAAAGGTCGCTGTCCTGACTGGTAATGAAATCGACATCCCAACCATGAATGGACTCGACTGCTTCACGTGAATGCATGGCAAAGGCTGGAACCTGAGTAAGACCTCGCTCACTGAAGCCGTCAAATTGACCGTTACCACTTCCCAACGGTGATCTTAGGCAACCTTCAATCCACGACTCAACCCGACCGTGCTCACCTTGTCGAGGCAAGACCTTAACGCCGACAGCACCAAGTGGATTCGAATGTTCCTCTTGAATCAATTTCCATTCGCTAAGTCGAACTTCAAGATGGTCTGGGTCGACCGTCGAGTGGCCAATCATCTCAACGGTGAACTGAACTGAGGTCGGTAGAAGCTCAAGAGCGAGGTTTCGGGCTTGAGATACAAACCTTCCAGGGTTGTCGTGCAATTCGATACGAGGCCCACCTGTTTCTTTACTCAACACGATCATTCTCTCGACTATGTTTCGAGTTGAATCAGTCGAACCTCCATCAAAAACGAGGACCATATGCTGTTCGGGAGACAGACTTTGTCCGATCAGCGATTTCAAACATGCTTCGATGTAAGTCGCTTCGTTCAGAACAGGTACAACGGTTGCCACCATCGGCCCTGAATCACTCATACCCTCCCGTATGTGCCCACCTCTTTCACCTGTTCCCTGAAAATGCAGTTGAAAGGCATGTTCATGTGCAGGAGGCTGTTGGCAGGTCCATGCAAGAACCACTGTTGCGTCTGAACGGCGTGAATGAAAACTTGCAGATTCGCATTGAAACGGTTTTGCAAGGCGCTGATGTTCCACAGCGTGTCGAAGAATCACTCCTCGCAATATTCCCTGAGTTCCCAGTCCCAACACACCCGCAAGAACCCAAACTTGGACAGGCCAGCGACACTGTATGGCGTGCAGAAGGAGTGTCACTTGGTGCGTTTCTCAAACTTTTACACGAGCAACGAATTCTTGACACTGCCTTGGATTCCATGACCGCTTCATTCGATGGCTCCAAAACACACTTTGCTTTACTGCGACAAGCAGCCGTAGTTGGAAAAGTAGCCTTTCCCCTGCCGGGTGAACATCCGCTTGGAGGAGTTATTACAGTACACCTTGAAGGTGAAAATCTGGGTGATTGGCTTGAGGCAGCAACATGGCATAAAGGACGTGATGCTGTCCCACGAGGCATCAAGGATGAAAATGCAATGGGAGCCGATGGGGAAGCTGTCACTTGGGTTTAGATAGATATCCAGTTTCTCTCATCCAGTGAACAACTTGCTCATCACTCCCGAGCCAATCAAGTGCTGAATCATCGTCGAGCGATCTCCAAACCAGCGCATCATGTGCAGTCCAACTGCTTCTGTCGTCTTCATCGGGGTTCGCACCTGTAAACTCAACTGGCAGGATGTTCAAAGCGATATCGAACTTTGCCAATGAATGATGCCAGATGCCAATTGATGAACCGGGGCGAACATTCCAACCGAGTTCTTCGTTAAATTCTCGAACAATGGCTTGCTGTAATGATTCACCAAATTCGACTTTCCCACCTGGAAACTCCCACTTACCGGGATGCTTCTCATGCTGAGCACGACGCGCTATGAGGTATGTTTCATCGCGAGTCATCAGGCCACCTACGACCGAGAGAACCGGTCGAAACAACATGTTCTGAATGACTTCAAGAATGAGACTTGAGGCTTGAACCAGTGTACATCTTTCGAAGTCCGGTAGGTGAACAAAGAGACACGGAGCATCTGCAACATCGTGGTTTGCAAGGGTATGGAGTGTCCTGTAGAATGTCTCATTGCATACGAATGTGCCTGCATCAACTGAGAGTTCCCAATCGGTGTCAAGGCCTTGATCCACCCATGTTTGAACGGGCACCGAGGCATACATATCCCCGTCCTGCGACAAACATCCTTCCATAATTTGGCGACCAGAGTTGTCGGTAATTCGCATACTCATCTTGTTTTGTGCTCGAATCTCGACCCTCGGAACTTCGCACGACTCGCACAGACCGAGATGAACGATAACGTCCCAAACCTCTCCAGAAGTAAGAAGATTCGAAACAGTGTTCGCACCGAGTTCGTCGACAGGGAGAATCATTGTCTCAATCCTGGCATGTATTGGTTCGATTTCAGTGGCCCTCAAACTCTTCCACGGGTCTATGAAATGCAAAAATGTTGGGAGTTGGGACAAAACTTCCATCGAAATATTTCTTGGATTGTCACCAAACGGTTCGAATCCAGTAACCAGCACCCGAGCCATGGACGGTCGTTGAGGTGAGGGTTTTTGATTCTCTTGCCTCACATCTTGCGTCATCTTGACAAACAAGAGCCGCTACGTCGACATGTGGGGAACATGGATTCGGCTGAAGAAGTTTCATTGACCCTTGAAGAGGAAAGTGACGGCATCTCTGATTTGAGGCCTGTTCGACTCCTTCGTGAAATCTGGAAAGAATTCACCTTTGGTGTCGGCGCATGGGGCACTTTACGCCCACTTTTCACCGCTGTCATTGCGACTGTACCCTTTTTATTCCTCGGCCAGCATGTAAATCGACAACATCGAAAAGCATTTGATTGGTCGCTGTTGCAAATTCCTCTTGCACTAACAATCGTTCTTTGGGTTGGCCTGTGGCTCTATTCAATCTTTGATGCATGGAGAGTAGCCACGCAGTTGATAGCCAAGCCGAAGGACTAGGGTCGCCAAAGTTGATCGGTACACTTGATGCTTCCATCAGCAAGTCCGGACAAGTCATTGAGGTCGTCACTGTCAAACTCTGTCGGCAAATCATTGTCAAAGAAATTAGCAATGCTTGACGACTCAATGGCCCAATACATAACTGAATCTTCATTGTTCGAATGCCCTGGGTGCGAACTGTCTTCGTGTTCTGCCGGTGAGGTGTACACCAAATTGACTAATCCCAAAAGATGTCCAACCTCATGGACCAAAACGCTGTTTTCAATTTTTTCAGCGGAAGGCCGACGGAAAATATTCTCAGCATCATCGATCGAATCTTTGAAAATTGCAACGGTCGAAGCATCGACTGCAACCCCGAGAACGCTGGTATCATCGTATGTTCCAGCGGGGAATAAAATCTGCCAGGTCAGTGTAGATCCCGATTGGGGCGCGACAGCCTTTGCCTCGTCGCCCAAATTACGGACATCATTCGCAGACCAAGTCTCATCGTTGGAAAAGTCAGTCTCCGTAAATTGGAAATTGATACCGTTCGGTTTATCGCAAACCGATTCAAGCCGTTGCTTTAGCATGTCTGTTGACGTTGACTCTGGCAGATAGCCCGCTTCATAATCAATCTCAACAGTCATCGAAGTGTATTTTGAACTGTCCAAGCACGCAAGGGTCAGTCCACCGGGGATTCCTTTGCTTTCCGGAATACCGAGTATTCCATCTGAGCCAAGGCATCCAGAGAGTGCGGGCAACAAGAGGAGAACAAGTAAACCGGTACCAAGGCGGCGGAGACGCTCCATGTTAAGCCGTAGAGGTGGTTATTTTCAAACCATTGCTTACCACTCTTCAGGTATTTCCAGCGGTGAAAACAATTGCCCTGGACTTTTGGCGTTTGATAACTGAGTTCTTGAAAGCGCTTCCCAAGGCCGTAAAGCGAGAAGACCCTCCGCAAGTGAAGCGTCAATCTCAACCAAAGTGACACGGATCAGTGTAGCTAAGATATCCATTCTGTCCTCGTCGATAATCTTGAAGATTTTTTCTAAATCAAACTGGAAACTCGAATCATCCTCACCACCGTTCTGAATGGGCCATGGATGGGTGACTGTTTCGGGAAACTCCTGTTGAGTTGCATTGATGTGCTCATCAAGCGAACGTGAGAGGCCTGCGATGTGTTTGCTAAGGACGAGACTGACCTCAATGAGTGGCATGTTGAGTTGATTGATCAAGTTGACCATCCGCTCTTGCATCGTCACCATTCCATCCACTGCGGATGTATCTTCACCAGACATGTCGACAACTCACTTCTTCATCGATTCAACATATTGCCAACCGAAATGATTCCATTGGTCAAGAGTCCATCCTTCAGGCAGACCTGTCGGAGGTAGAGGTGGTGGAGCCTTAGCCGGCATACCGTCATTAACTGAATTCGTAGTAGGAATTGCTCCCACCGCACTGTCCGAAATGTTGTAAGTGATGTTTTGAACCAGACCCGGCGAAGACGAACCCGGTGTAGATGCAGAAAGGGAAGCTGACAGAGAAGCGGGTGTTGGCTCAACATTTGGGCTGAAAACTACCGATGGATTCGGTTGAGGCACACCAGATGCCAAACCAGTTGGAGCTGGTAGATTTTGGCCTATTGCTGGAAGCATTTTTGCTTTTTCAAGGTCTTCGAGCACTTCATCCGTTTGATCCTCAGCACTGGTTTCCAAGTCACCTTCACGGATTCGTCGATTCATCACCAAGAGATACATGGCCATACTCAGTGACAGGAGCGCAATAATGTAGAGAACAATACTGAAGGTACCCTCTTGGGCTTGCTGTGCCAGTGCTTCACCGTCACGAATCGTCTGTTCCTTGATGAACAGAGGGTCGAGTGATGCACGGTCCATTTCCACTTCATCGACTAAAACAACGAGACGGAATTCGATGCTTTCACCGACATCAGCGTTCGCTACTGTTGGCAGAGAACCGGTGAGGTCACCACCAGCCGTAGCAACAATGTCAACACGAGCAATGTTCTCCCAAAAGCCACCTTCAACAGCACGTTGCAGAACCAAGGCAACATCTCCCTTACCGCCAAGGTTTCGGACCTCGAAATCAAGATTCACAGATTGTTGTGAGATTGGACTTGGGTCGTCCCACGAGAATCTGCTTGTAGCGGCGTTGAGGTCGATGCTTGGACCAAGTAAGGCCAGCGACCATGATGCAATTGGCTCATCAATTGAGTTACCAATCGTATCGAATGGATTACCTGCAGAATCTGAGCCTGAGACCCAAACATCCACCATGTACGAAGGTAGGAGTGTAGTAGCTCCCGCATCTGTCAAGTCGAGGCTACCGGTCCAAAAGAACTGTTCACCAAATGGAGTCGTATCAGGAAGAGGAACACTGCCACGTGAAATTTCAGCCTCTCCAGCTCGAACTCTGTAGTGAAGAACGGCTGGTTCGTCGAGATCAAATCCATAGTCGTCGAGTGTTTCAAGCATCACAAGCAAGTCACCACATGAACCAATCGAAAGCGGCGAACCAGATTTGACTTCGTCGAGAGTGATGGCTGAAATCGTTGGCCGTGAACTGTCCACAGCTAAACGAACACGCTGAGTGGAAGTTGTTTCATCCATTGCGAAACCAGGTAAATCACCGAGGCCCAATTGTAAATCAAGATGGCCGGAAGGTACGGACGGAATCAATAAGTCCAGACTGAACTCACCATCATCACGGGTTGATGTCGTCCATGTGTTATCGTAATCTCCAAACACGACATCAAATGCACCTGGGGGCGCTGGAGTTTCATCTTCTGAGAAGAGGATTCTGCCGTTGACTCGAAGTGCTTGTCCAGCACCAATGAGAGTTTCTTCGAAGTCGGAATTGTAGTGGTTCGTCCCATCGCGGAGTTCGACTGCACGTATGTGACCTTCCATTGTATCAAATCGGAAATCGTTGTCAAGACTCCAGGCATCGTTACCCAAACCTTCCTTGGCTTCGAAACACGGCGTAACTTCAATATCGTTACACGGCAAGTCAGTGACCAGAATCTTTGGAATAACCAAACTTAATCCGTCGGTATCAAAGACTTCAGGGAACGTCCAAGTGAGTTGGAATCGGGCAAGAATCTTAATGATGGAATTATCATTTTCATCGAGACTCACACTCGAATAGAGGTTTGAAACGGCGATGTTTGCAGAGCCAGACTCCATTACGGCGATTGGCATACCATCGTGGCCTTTGGTCAAGGAGATGAACAGTGAACTTTCATCGTCTTCAAAGTCTCCACCAAGAGCCAACTGGATGTATTGAATGTCTTCCCATCCGTTACGGTCGGAGAGAACAATTTGAGCTGTATACGGGATTCCTGGATGGAGTGGCGATGAATCATCATGTCCAAGGATTGTAGAATTGTCTAAGTCCAATTCAGGTTCAAACTCTACCCGTATTCGATATGTTCCCAAGTCATTGTCCCAATCAGGAACTGTCTCTCCGGGGACATAACCGCAAGCAGTATTACTGTCGGGACAGACAGGTCCACCACCCATTGCAATAGCGTTGTCTTGAGCATCCTTTCCGGTGATGAAGTAGGACACCAGTTGGCCGTGTTCGAGCATTGAATCGTCGATAAGACCGTCAAAGATGTTGAGGCCACCAACTTGAGTATCCGGTGAATTAAGTACCTTCATTTCGTATTCATTGGCGTTCGGTAGACCGTCAAAATTGTAATCGCTGCAACCAATTGATTCACTTGCCTTGCATCCAATCCAGTAGTTGAGGGTAATCTGACTCGGTGGATCAACAGAGTCTTGAATGACGAAACTGAGTGCCTGACCACCTGGAGCAGGTGGGCCTGCATGACGTTCAGAGCCATCTTCAGGAGTGGAGCCCAAGACGAGAGGTGAGTTTCCGTCGAGAACGAGGCGAATTGTGTTGTAACCCGGATTGGTAAACATTGAACCGTTTTTCAATTCTGTGGCTTCCACATAGAACACCATGCCCCCGGGGGATGATTCCATTGGAGAAGTTATGGTGATGTTGAAGGCGCCAAATGCAGGATTCTGTTCACGAGCAAGTTCAACAGGCTCACCGATAGGGTCCCCATCATAGGTTACGTTTTGACCCAAAACCCGTAGATCAAATTGACCCCCTAACGGAGTGAGCTGCGAGTTTTGGAAGTGTATGATACCGGTAAACGAAATCAAATATCCTCCCCGTACCCAATCCAGGGAATACAGCTCCCTACCTGTTTCTTCATACACCCGAAGTCCGTCAAGTTGGATATCGTTTTCCACAATCATGTCCAATGAATCGGTCTCCCAGGCAGTAACCGCCTGGCCCAATTCATCATGAACTGAAATAAGTGCCTGCAATTTATTTTCATCGTCCCAAGTCCAATTCACGGACATTGGCATACGAATCGTGACCTGACCTGTTGAATCCATCACAGAGGTGCAATTCGCCACATCAAATTGGACGATACCTTCCGCATCGCTAACAACTGAACATGTATCACCACGCTCCCATTCAAAGGCCGGGTTTTCACCGTATGAATTGTTCAGAGCAACAAGTGCGCTTGTCACACGGTCAACATCGTCTCCTGGTGCGACCCGAACGTGCAAATTTCTAAACACTCCATCTGGGGAAATCATTCCACCTTCGAGAGAGGCGTCTACCGCTCTCGTCTGTAGCTTGTATGTGACATCAATATTGGAGATTTTTACACGACCCGGTGTTGCTGCCTTGATTGCTACAGGAATAGTGACATCACCGTCACCGTTCTGAGGTATAAACGAATTAAACGCCTGAACAAGCGTAGGTTGGGATTTGACTTCTGCATTAACAATGGACATATCGCTGGCAATGACCGATGATTCATTGAGGAAGAGAACCGATTCCCAATCCCAAACGAGGTCGTTGCCGATATCAATCTTGGGTCGGTCAGGATAGCCTTCTTCGTACTCCATCGTCACTGAATCAATGAGTGGTGTCAAAGAAGCATCTGTTGAAGTCATACTGATAGCGTACCGAATGGTATCGCCTGCTTCGGTAGAGGGGAAACTGACTTCTTGATTGTTGAGGGCAGGTAACCAAGATGTGCCGTTATCGTTTGAAACTTGTACCAGAACAGAAGTCCCTGCTGGAACATCTGCTTGCCAGTTGGGTCGAACCTTGCCGACCTTGGTACCTGTGGTCTGGGGCGATGAAGTCCAACTGCCGGAGGTGGAGTACTCTGTGGCATACTCGACATCGACCCACCATGAAACTGCGGTTGAGCCAATGAGTTGTGCTTTCCAAATCAATTCCTCACCGGGATAATCAAAGTGTATCGTGGAATTGGATGTAACTGGCTCCCAGTGAGTGCCGTTATCGGCGGAAATCCAGTAATCTACACGATCACCAATCGATGCCGCCGACCAGTAGGTCTGCATGTTTGCAGCAAGTACTGGCTCGTTGGATTTCATTATCGGTCCAAACCAAGTGGTTGTGCCAGGCGCAGGCGTTGTCTTGAATTGCCATCCAGTGCCATATTCACGGTAGTAAAGCGTCGAAGACGACCAGGTAGAGTAGCCACAATCAATTGTGACAAACCGTGACCCATCAAATTGCAACCCATAACCGAGTGCTGAGAGAAGGCGAGTTCCGGACTGAGGAATCAGAGAAGTAGAGGACCCAGATATCGTCCATGCTTCCAGTTGGTCTTTGTCTTGGCTCGTAGTGCCTTTTTGACAACGCATGAAGAACGTCGTTTCGTTTACTTCCAATCCACGAACTTGTTGCCCGGTCTTGCCACACTCCCAAGAGCTACCAGATGAGGATGAATACGAATACATGTCATCTCCACGGGTGTATGTTCCATCAGGAGATTCACCAAATGTGTAAGGAACAATCCTTCGTTGTGCGTTGTGTACAATCCAAACTTCTTCTGTCGTGCGATCGTATGCAATTGCTGTATAATCTGAATACTGCGGAGATACGTCATAAGAGTCGATACAAGTCCAAACATCATCCCTTGAAATATCCATTTCTAGAACGCGGTGATATTGCGTCGGGGCTGAAGATGAATAGTGGTATTTGTATCCAGACAATATAGCAAACATACGCTCGTCATCAGTAATTGTCCAATCTCGGAACCCATAGTTTGCGTAGTATGAGGATGAGTGTAGATTTGGAAGCGTACACTGGGCTTGGTCCAATGTGATGACCGATTCTTTGGTAGCATTGTTCGGATAGAGTCGGTGAACGATGTTTTGGAACGTAGAAGAACTCCATGTTGACATAAACAACCAGTCGTGGTGTTTGAGCACAGCGCCTTGACTCTGTTTCATCATAGCATTCGAGGACTTGAGGACTTGCTGGGAAAATCTGCTTTCAGTTGAATTGGATGTGTGAGGTTGACGAACAGCGTATGAACCGTTGTCTAACCACGCATTCGAAGTCGGATTGGTTGCTTCATCGTACCCGTGTGCGAAGAAGCGAGTAGAACTGTTTGCCAAATCAAGGCTCAAATCACCGCTTCGCGAGTCGGTTGAAGAGGCACCACCTGCAAACCATTCATCACGCTCATCGGTGACTGTTTGACTCCATCCAGTCGCAGATGCACCAGAAAGTGTCATGGAAACTTCAGTGACATGTGCCCCTTTGGGCAAAGAGATTTCAGCTCCAATATCAGGATTTGCACCTTGGTACAAAGCCACGTGTTCAGTCGTTCCGTCACTGAACTCATAGATGTGGCGAGATACGCCTGCAGCATCTGCAGAACCTACGAAAACTTCCGCCATTGGACCCATTGGAGACAGGACCATAATGAAAAAAAGTACGAACATTATGCCGCGCCCGTTGGAAAATTCGTTTTGCATGACTGCTCCCCGTAGCACCCACAGGCGCTATGGCCTTTGAATTATACCCCTACGTGTGAGACTTATCTCACCCAGTTTGACGCGAATCATAACGGATAGGTGAAGAGTCACCACGGATGCCGTCTTCCTCGTCATCATGAACTTCAAACCAGTCAACCATCCAATCGCCATCTGTATCCCAATTGGTTGGGTCCGTCCCTTCGGCAATGTGGTCGTTATCATAATCCAGGAGATACCAGCCGAATTCATGCTCGCCAACGGAACGCACTGGCGCAGTATCCGGTGAGCCAACGTAGTAAATCTCCCAAGCGTCAGTAAGGTTTCCAGCGAGTAAGACTTCATCATTGCCCGAATCCAAGAGAAGGAAGTTCGTGTCTTTGTCATCGACAACGAAGGCAAATCGAATATCATTTCCGAAAGATTTGTCCATCTTGAGGTAGTTTTCTGCACTTGAACCGGTTTCATCCAATTTCAGCAATGCAGCTCGTAGTTGCCACCATTCCTGAACAATTTCTCCGTCGTAAATCAGGCCACTAAGGCGCACTGCATTCGGTGAAGAGAGATCAGGTGTCGTAATCGCAAAGAATTCTTGGAAATTGGTGTAAGGTTCGTAAACACAACCGGCACCAGTACAGTCCCAATTACCGTCTTGGTCAGGATCAAAGTTTGCATCAAGTGGGTCTGCAGGATTCATGGTAAACCATGTGAACGACAACTCAGGTCGAGACAGGACGCCCTCTGCGCCCTGCTGTGAGAGCGGAAGACATGAATTCGTATCGGTTGTACAGGCCCCGCCTGTAGCAGCATCAATCCATATCACCCGAATTTGCATGTATGTACTGTAGTTATCGTTACCTTCATTCCAAGCCTTCGCATATTCATACCAGTCCGGAATCATGTCCCCGTCAGAGTCGTTATCGCTTGGATTTATGCCATACTTGAATACTTCACGGCCATCAGAAAGATTGAAATCTTGCTCGTGTGAAACAACTTGTCCGTTTGAAACCACTGTTGTGTACGAGACACTATCGCCATCTGAATCGTTCAAATCAGGACGTGTTTGGTTATCCCATTCCATCCAGTTGGTGAACGGCAAGTCGCCGACACCTGACTGTACGATTGACGTACTTGGCGTGAACGTACGCTCAAACCAGGTACCCTGCTCAGCAGGTTGGTCAAACGCTGAGCGATCGTACCATCCATCGTGGTCACCATCGTAATTTACATCCCAAGGATTGAGCGGGTTGGAAGCCCAATGATTGATTGTAGTCGGGTCCTCCATTCCATAAAGTGCATAGCAGTATTCCCAGCCGTCTTCGATACCATCAGAATCCGAATCGGTGCTGGTAGGGTCTGCAACTCCGAGTAAAGTACGATTGAAGTTCTCGTCGTTGAATTCGTTAATCTTAAGCATTCTGTCCGAACTTTCCTGACTCTTCGATGCAAAATCGAGGTACAACGCTTGTTGTGCCTGTGCAGAAGTAAAACCAAGTTCCTCCATATATGCTTGAATTGCATCTTCGCCGAAGTCGATCAGACCGGCTGCAGGTGGTACTGAAAAGCGCTCACTAAACTTGCCGTACGTTCTTGATTCCCATTCACGTAAATTTGAGAATCTCTCGTCCAATGAAATGTTACCATCACCATCGCAGTCGAAACTATCGCCATCAGAGTCGAGATTGACGTCGCTATCAATGAGTGGATTCATACTCCAGCGATTCTCCTCCAAATCCCATTCAGTGAACCAATACTCGAACCCATCATACATACCATCATCATCGGTATCCGGATTTGTCGGATCAGTCATACCTAAGAGCGTCGATAAAATTGCGTTCGGAGGCACCCCCGCTTGCCAGTCATTGAAATCAGCCAGCAGCCTCTTTCCACGCGTTTCTTTGGTAATGAGAATGTTGAATACACGTTGGGCCTTCTCGGTCGGTTGTTGTACATCTCCATCGAGGTGGAGAAGTGGAGCATCTGACGGATGTTCCACCCCATTCTCGGGGTTTTCAGTCGCCACAGCAAATTCTTGGCCGTCGGTAAGTCCGTCACCATCACCATCGAACAAGCCATCACCAGCAACCAACGGATTCAGAGTCCAGCGTCCAGCAGATAGATTCCATGAAGTGAACAATTGTTCAATTCCATCAATCATCCCATCCCCGTCTGTATCGACATTATTTGGATCAGATGTCCAACCGGTGAGATTGATCTGGTCCGATTCAATGAACGAACCAAAAGAGAATTCAACACTGTTACCAGGCCATTGCTGAAGAGCAAATGCCGAGCCGACTGTCGTAACGAACCATTGAGGCGCAGAGCGGTCCTGATCGGTCTCAGAATACTCAGGGGCAATCGAATTGTACTCTTCCCAATTTGCCATTCCATCGTCATCGGCATCTTGCCAGCGGTCAGAGGAATCAAGCGGATTCAATGTCCAAGCATCGTCCAAAATATTCCATCGTGCAAACCAAATCTCCCATCCATCAGGCATTCCGTCAGCATCAGAATCTGCATTCAATGGGTCAGAAGAACCCACGCTTGTTCTTGATTGAAGAGCAGTAACTGAACCAGATGCACGTTCGCCAAATGTTGCCTCCGGAGCTCCGTTGAGACTGATGTTGGTAAACAAGTCCGTGCTGAATCCATCAGGAAGCGGGACTCCAGCAAGTGTTTGGTTGCCGTTGAACAAGTCCGAGCGAACGTGGAATTCAAGATAGTTGACAAAGGCCTCATTGTCCTCAAGAACCCCGTTGTGATTGATATCGTATCCATCACCATCGGGGTTTTCAAAGATGTCCGATGCGTTGAGAGGATTGACACCTTGCCTGGAAGGGTCCCATGTACACGAGCCACCAGATTCCCAACCATCCGGTAGTGAATCTCCGTCAGAATCGATGTTGTTTGGGTCAGCGTCAAACCATTCCATGCTTGAATTGATCGACTCTCCATGCGATTCAAACAACAGTCCATCAACTGCAGCATTACGGACTACAGACCATTGGAACTCACACAAGTTTGCAAGCCCATCTCGATCTGCATCCCAATTTGCGTCATCTGCACGGTTCGGGTCAAGTGTCCAATTGTTGCCTCCGGTAAACGAAGAACCAATCCATCTGCGATGTTCAATCTCCCATCCATCAGGCATTCCATCACCATCGCTATCGAAGTTTGTCGGATCAGTACCACGATCGCTGCTGGACAAGGCAAGATAAGTGTCGTTCGCTGCCAGTCCCGCCGCATCACCGCAAACATATTCCATTTGGACGGTGTAGTGACACCACAGGTTAGAGGTTTCATAGAAGAAGCCGAAATATTCGCTTCCATCACCTAAGCCATCTCCATCGGTGTCACCGACCTTCGGATTTGTTGAATTATACCCATTCAGGGATTGAGATACAAATCTGTATTCGTCAAGGTTCGTCCATAGCCGCTCGAGGAACCCATCGTCTGCTTGATCGAGGTCAAGGCCGTCGCTGTCCGCATCGAACAATGAATCCCAAGGATCGGTTGGATCGAGACCATTCGCGACTTCCCAGCCGTCAGGCATTCCATCGTTATCTGAGTCATTTGCTCCTGGATTGATGAGTTCAAGATTTGCATATTGCCCGGGAGATGAACCAGTCAGTACGGTTGTATTACCGTCGATAAGCAACGATTGAATCGTCACTATTTCGCCGTAAATGGTTTCTTGCTCTTGGAATCCATAGACAGCAGAATAATCACCAGAGATTGCCCACATACCTTTGACTGAGCCAACCAACACTTCGTCGCCGGTTGTGTGCAAAGAATGGATGTTGTTGTACTCGCGAACATATCGTCCCTCAACACCAGGATGCTCCAATAGACCGCTGTGGGAGATTGTGTTGTCCACCAAGTTCAGCATGTGAACGCCGGATGGCGTCCCGAACCACAGGACCTGTGAATTTGCAGCATTCGGGCCATCGAGAATCATGGCTCGAACTTCAGCAGGGTTCGCTACCATACCTAACGAAAGCGAACGCAACTCATCGATTGCAGTAGGGAAAGGTGTGGTTTCTGGCGTGTAGAAAAATCTCCAGTTGGCTTCGAACTCGTCTCGAACAGTGGTTGTCTCACCGGTCAGCAATCCACGATCGGTGCCGACAAAGAGCATGTTAGCACCACCGCCTGCAGGGCCATGAGCCAAATGCGTAACCGTGGCGTTTGATTGGCGAAGAGCTGTTTCTAAGTCCGTGGAGATAGCAAATTGGTCAGTGATTTCAGCAGAAGATGTAATCTCGAAGACCGAACCTTCACCGGCATCGCCCAATCCAAGAACGAAACTGTTTTGTCCATCAATGGCGAGTACAGTGAGTGCAAAAAGCTCCTCTGAAAGTGACCAAGACCACGTGTCCAAAGGACCCAAGTCACCGTCTGCTTGTAGAGGTGCTACGGCAAGGCCGGCACTAGATGCGATAGCTAGAGCGAAGTTCTGATCGTCTTGAGCAAGCAACAAGGACGAATACAATTCGATGCCTTCTGGCATCCAATGATCATAGCTTACCATCTGGTCGTAATCAAAGACGGTCAACCCGTAACGAGTTGTTGCATAGACCGTTGTACTGTCCGTATCCATGTCGCGTAAATCGTAATGGATAAGACTCATTTCATCTGCCGGTGAATCAAAACTCAACGGTACATATTCAACGCTGTCATCCTGAGTGCCAAGGAAGGCTGTTTTCATGCCCGGAAGAACAGAGTTGCCGTTGTCATCATGGACATAATATTCCTCAAGCGTGGAGAGTGATTCACCGAGCGCAAGCGCTGTGAGGGTTCGGCTTACATCCGGAGACACACCACCGTCACGGTTGGCGTCCCATCCATCGTTGTCTGGGTCAAGTAAAGCATTGGTTCTGTTTAATGGCTCGAGGCCAAAGTGGACTTCCCAACCGTCGGGGATGCCGTCACCAAACGACGGGAATAAACGTCGAATGGAATATCCGTCCCAATGGTAGCGGTCAGAATCAGCAAGAAGAGGGTCGGTGCCGAGCCAGATGTCTTCGTCGATTACCATCGTGGCGTTCTCAGTGCATGCGGAGAGAATGTTTTGGAATGTTGCGTTGGCTCCAGTAGGAATAAACGGCCAATTTTCAAACACAGAGCCTTCAGGCAACGTGGCAGAACACCAAAGTCCGTCAAGTTCGTTCGTATGGTTGCTTGGAGCGCCGTAAATGTATTCTTCAGGTGAAGAAAACCGTTCCGTGGTCGACAACACTCCGTCGCGGTTTACGTCAAAACCGTCCTCGTCCGGATCATCGTACAAATCAGAAGCATTGAGTGGGTCAAATGTATTGCATTCGTACTTGAAGGAGAATATATTGTAGCCTCCAACACGTTCACACATGTAGGCTTCATACCCATCTGGCATTCCATCTCCATCGGTGTCTGCAATACGAGGGTCAAGATACGAGCGTTCACCCTCATCATCCACTGTACCCGTCAGGCCGCGTGGGAAGCCTGGGGCGGTACAGTTGGCGGGATACGGCCAACAATATTCTTCTGTTGCATTCAAACCATCCATGTCAGAATCGAATAAAGCGTCTGATGCGTCATTGCTATCCATTCCTTCAATGACGACTGCACGGCCGTCCACGGCGGTCCAATTCATCCATTCAGAGAATAGATTTTCGTGAACATCTGGAATCTTATCCCCATCGGAATCCGTGGTCGGCGGTTTGGAACCATCCGTCGTGTCCGGGTGAAGATTCGACACCGATGATACAGCCGGAAATTGAGACATAAAAAGCAGACTTGCCACAACAGCAAGCGTTGTTAGAAGAGTGGTTATACTTCGTCGCATTTGGAGACCAGCCTACAAAGCATACGCTTCGCAGTTGTGTATGCTTCTCAAGACACTTATGAGGATGATGGAGCGATGTTCGGACAGAGACGAAATTGTCGACCTTGAAATGAAATCGAATTACCCCCTAATTCGCCCGATGGAATTATCGAGATACGCCTGAAAGGGCAACGTTCCAAACGGGGAAGGCGGTGTCTTCAAAGGCCTCTCGCGACCAGTAGATACGATTGAGATGACAATGGTACTGACCCACCTCGGAACAGGCAGTCGCGGAAACGCCACTTTGCTTGAGACCGAACAGGCGAAAGTCCTCATCGATCAGGGATTCAGCGGAGCACAATTAGAGAAGCGACTTGCTCGACTCAACATCCACCCGACTGAAATTGATTACATCTTTGTGAGTCACCATCACGGCGACCATGGCGGTGGCGCACTGGTCGCCCAAAAACGTTGGAAGATGAAGGTTCAAGCAAACCACCGGACGGCCGAAGAATTGGGCCTCCAAACCGAATTGACACACTATTTTGATTCTTTAGATTTAATTCAAGTCAGCGACGACCTCTCGGTCCTTCCGGTGCCAGTCCCACATTCGGGAGCAGATAACGTCGCCTTTGTTGCCAGCCACAACGGACAAAGGGCAGCAGTCATCACAGATTTGGGTTCATGGACGGATGAATTAATCACCCACGTTCGAGGATGTGAACACATTGCGATTGAAGCAAATTACGACTACAACCGTTTGATGAACGGACCGTATCCTTTCTCGCTGAAAGATCGCATCAGTGGACGGGGAGGCCACTTATCCAACGACCAAACCGGCCAATTCTTGGCTCAAGTTTGTACACCTGCTACACGCAGTATTTCTTTGACTCACCTTTCAGAAAAAAACAATCAACCACACTTGGCCGAGTCAACGGTCTTGTATCACATTGATGAAGTGTTTAGCGGAGACATCACAATCTCGCTCCAAGATGGCCCTGAAAATTCCCATTACATTGGCCGAACGGTGGAACAACCTGAAGCGTCGGACCTCCGCCCGAAGAAGAGCTAATCACCCAAATCACCCCCCTTAGGGGGGGTGCTAAGGTCAATGGCTAAATGATACCAAAGGTTCTGATGTCTGTGAACGCACACCACCCCACTGTACTTCGCCCGTCTCTTCGCCGAGACCAAAGGGCTGTCAGCGAGGTTCTCGGTGTCGTGATGATGCTGGCTATGGTCGTCACAATTATGGGAGGGGTGTGGATTTTCCTTAGCCCCTACATTTCAGATTTCGAAGACAACACAAACTGGAACAGTGCGAACGGAATTGCAGACCGGTTTGAAGACAGAATCGATGTGGCTGGAAGCGCACCAGAAGGCACAGGCATCCGACACACATTGGCACTCAAGTCGACAATGGTCCAACCAGTCATCAAAGTTGAAACATGGACGATAGCTGCTGACTTAACTCCCGATGATCGGATCACTGTTCGTAACATCAACAACTCAGCAATTGGCATTACAGCCATCAATGAAACTGCTCGAAGCGTAACAATCGAAAGCCCAATGGGGATCGAATCTCATGCATTCAGTGGTTCATTCAATGAAGTTGTGATTGAGCATCAATCCTCTCAAGACCACTGGATGACGGTCACTGTGTTCGATGCAGACGAACGAGCCCTGCACACGAGCGTATCGTACATCGTTTCCGGCATTCAAATTTCAACCTCACTTGGACTCGGAGAACATGAAATTGCTCTGGTGAACGACGCTCGGGCTGAAAGATTCCCGAATGAACCTTGGAAAGTATCCCAATTCCCAAACATCGAACTCGACACGCTGGTAACCGGTGAATTACGTTTGTCCATTGTCCTCACTGATGTCACCATTAACGGCTCGATTGGCTCCGGAGAAAATATCGGCATGGACATGGTTTCACTCGGCCCGATGACGTTGTTCACTGGCAATGCCTACCACCTCCGATTCACGGTTGAAAATGCGCTCAATGACGTCATTACACCGCAATACCACGACAAGATGTTGGAAGACCACACGCTGAACCGAGCGTCTGGAACACTTGACACATTCACTGGATACGCACCGTATCTTCGAGCAAGTGGCGCCGATGGCTTTACTGTCGAGTCGCAAGAAAATCAGCTTATACTCGAAGTCGATGTCAAGCGTGTGGAGGTTTCACGATGAAATCCATGCTCCAACGAGATGAAGATGCGGTGTCAGCAGCCGTGGCAACTGTTCTCCTGTTCGGTGGCGTACTGTCGATTATTGCCATGATGATGGTCTCCATGATCCCGGTAATCGAGGAACTGGAAGGTTCAATCGAACGACACGACATGTCGTCTCAAATGACTCTGTTGGCGCACCAAACTGCGGCATTGAGTGAAACAGGCATGCCCGGCGACTCGACAGAGATTCGTCTCATTCCCGTTGACGGAACGCTCAATTGGAACATGATGCAGAGCAGCATGTGGTATTCGGCAACTTGGGCTGATGATACCTCGTTCCGCGTCCAAGGCGCTCTCGACTACGACGACGAACTGCGAATCCGACACCCTGAATCAATGAATACCGCAGTTTGTATCGATGATTTGCGACTTGGCCCTGCGAACCCGTACATATTCACAATCCCTGAATGGGTCGATGAGGTCCTACTTACAGCATCGCCAGGACTTGCCCTGCCGCTCGGACCGATCGATGTGGAAATAGTAAATGGCAGCGAAACGTTGTCGGAACTGAAATTGATGGTCGATGGCATGCGTGTTCTGGACATGAGTGAACTTGGTGAAACAGTCATTCACTCCTCCCACCAATTGCATCTGCTTCTCTCGGTCGGAAGTGGAGGTACGACAATGATGCAATCCAACGACCCAAACCCCGTTGACTCGACTGGAAGTTCATGGTCAATCCCGCTCCCTGCTGGCGAGAACCAAATTCAAATTCTCAGTGAAACTGCAAATCAAATCACGATTCAAAACGATTCCACGAACACATTCTATGCATTACCATCCAATCAAAACCGAGTAGGTGTTGACTTCACACACCAGTTGAGCATATCCTCGCCAGAAGTGGTCCACATCTCGACCAGTTCTCCATCAAGACTGATTCTGCAGACCAACACGAACTCTACGACCGGCCAAATGGCGTTGCCCAGTACTGATGGTCAATATCTCGGCCACTCCTTCATCACCCCTTCACTCGACGGGGAACTCGTGTTCTCAAACCCAAGCACAGACAGCGTGACTGTGACGTGGAGAGGCGGGGGACTCTCGATTGCAGCAAACCAGAGTACATCTTTCTCATGGCCCCCTGCCGATATAGAGGGGGCGCCGATTCTTGATGCAAACGGCGACATCTTCGTCACATGGAGAAAGAATTCAAGCGGTTCTGGGCTGCAAGTCGAACCAGCAGATGACACGGGAGCACTTTCTGGTCAGTTGCACACATTCCACAACACTCAATCCGGAGTTCATAAACTCCACATAACCCATGCTGGGTACTACACTGAATGGAACATGACCGGTAGCACCGTAGCGAACGGTACATTCCTTGAAAATGTGAATCACAACACAGTTGAACTTGAACAAGGCATAACTCAAATCAATGTGAGCGACGGCGATTCATTGCGTGTTTATTCTATTCGAGGACAAGAAGGTCTTGTCCAAGCGATGCATGACGGTGCTCAACGTTGCTTACCAATTAATGTTCAAGCAAGTGGATGGATTAGTTCCACACTCCCATGGCAATCAATGAGTGGAAGAAGCCAAGTTGACCTCAAGAATGCGTGGAAGGCAGGAACACACCCTGCAAGTATGCAGATCAGTCTTATTGGCGAAAACGGAGCATCAAGTCATGCCACACTCGGCACGGTATGGGGTTTCCATCTCTCCCGGCTGAGTTATGAGTTCCAATCCTCAATCGTTGGAATGGAAGTGGCTTATGCAGGTGGTGCTGTCGTCACCAACCATCCGGAATTTGAGCCCTACATCGTTGTTTCACCGTCTGACCGTGGAGGTCCTGGACCACGGTTTGCAGCAACGATACCGTCGCTCCATCCAACTGCAGACAGCGTAAGTGGTGCTGGAAAAATGAATCTCGACATCGAACTTGTTGACCGTTCTTCTTTGGCATCTGCCACTGCCTATGAGGTCAGAAGAGGATGGTCGAAACCTTACGGAGTAGCCATTGCAGAATCATCTGCGGACGGTCTTGAAGCAAGTGAAGACTGGACCATTTATCCTGGACGTATCGACCTACTCACCGATTATGTCGGATGGGTACCTGACCCCTCATATGGTACTTCAGAAGCCGTTTGGCACACCAATGGAGAACCAATACAATTTACGCTTCAAATGGCTGCACTCAATGCACACATGACGGAGGCGGTCTCATGAACAAAAATCAACTTCGCCGAGATGAACAAGCAGCTGCGACTGAACTCGGCTACATATTCACGTTCCTGCTCGGAGTGCTGTTGCTCACAACATTCAGTATTTGGGCATATCAAATAGAAACGGCAACTCGAGAACGGTGGAACGAAAATGCAATTCAGTCAAATCTTGATGACTTGGCGGCAGCGGTAGAACGAGCTGACGAAGCAAGCCGAATGGGAGCAGTCGATTATGCCGAAAAGGTAACCTGGAGACTCACCGAGGCGGATGAAGCAAGAATTACATTGCAACTCACCGACACCTCAATCGAACTGATTCACGATGGAGGGACGCTTGACACAAGTGTGTCTCTGTCAGGAACAGGTGCGGGAACCCATGAGGGAACAGTAGTCTTGGCAGGAGTAACTTCCGTATGGATTGTCCACTCGGATGGGGTTACATCATTGCAGTACGATCGACCGCAAACGTACGATTAATTCAGCGACCCATAACCGCTGCATGGACTTGAGCTTGGACATCACGCATTCTCGACTTTGCACCCAGTTCGCGGAATACAGCGAGCGCTCTTTGCAGATATTCCATCCTTCGACGCTTATCTGGAGCGACACCTCCAAGGCGAGAAAGCAGTTCCCCAATTTGCATGCGCAAATCGTTCGCCTCTGCGATGACAAGAGCCTCACGATAGTGTTCCATCGCATCCTCAGCTCGTCCAGCATCTTGCAGAACTTCTCCAAGAAGGATGGTAATTTCCACCAGTGAAAGCAAATCTCCAGCAACGCTCATCGTTTCAAGGGCCGTGGTGTAGTGGTGCGATGCAACATCGGCATCTCCAACCTTTGCGTAGTATCGACCAAGAACGGCTTGTGCACGAGCGTGAAGCAGGACATCACTTCCATCGTCGGAAACTTCGAAAGCTTGGAGAGCATGGTCACGTGCACGGTCAATCTCATTCAACTCAAGGAAAGCACGAGCAAGGGTCAGTTGGGTCCCGATGAGTTCGACACCATCGGATTCACTGAGAATTTTCTCAACTTCCCCATACGCTTCGAGAGCCTTCGAGACATCATTTTTACGGCGTAGTAAGTATCCCGTGTTGTTGTATGAACGGGCTGCTCCTTTTGCATCTCCACATTCAATGAACTTCTCCAATGCTTCACGGTGCATGCCAAGTGCTTTGTCAGCATCACCCTGCTTGAGTGCAAGATCAGCGAGAGCGGAGTGAACTTCAGCATTCAACCGAACCGCTTTGGATTGGGGGTCAAGTTGAGAAATGGAGACAAAGACGGTCTCTGCTTCTGCAAACCGCCCGAGAAGGACCAATAATTCACCGTGCAATTGTCGTACACGCATACATATTGAATTGCCAATGTCTTCCATGGTCAGGCCTTCCATCAACCCAAGAAGTTCCATATGGCCTTGAGCAATCAAGTTTCGGCCTTGCTCAGCAATGAGGACTGCCGCCTCCTCACTCTTTCCAGAACGGATAAGGTGGTATATGTGCTCAATCAATATTGCCGGCGCTGAAGTTTGCTTTTCATACCAGTTGCAGCACTTCGCATGGAAATCCTGCTTGGTACTTTCGTCGAGACTGCGGACCAAGAACTCTCGAATCAAATCGTGAACATCGTAAAAATCAACATCACCTTGGCGGGCTAATCCTTGTTCGACAAGAGAATCAAGTTCATCAGTGTCAAGTCCTTGTTCTGCAAGTGCAGACAGATCCACTGGTTCTCGATAAATAGCCAAAGCTGACAATACTCGCTTCTGTTCTGCACTCAATTTCGAGAAGATTTCAACGGTGACGTAGTTCTCCAAGGTTTCGTGGAAAGCGCCTGCAGAAGCACCTCGATTAATTAATTCCAAAACGAGTGGATGGCCGCGTGATAAGCCGTGAATGTGAAGCCACTGCTCATCGCCGAGGTTCTCAAAACTACTGAGTAATTGACGGCCAGCGTCGGAATCAAGTCCATCAAGAGGTAGAACCAAACTCGCAATACGCCCTTCAGCATCCTTTGTAGGAACAACGGGCTTGAACGAACGGGAGAAAATTACGAGGCCGATTTCCTCTTCACTACCAAGCAGCGCCAGTGACATGGCCTGGAAGGTCTGGTGGAGGGTTGTGTCAGCCACTTTGTGAAAGTCATCGATGACAATCAAACTCGGAGTTCCCTCAAGTGAGTCAACCAAGAGGCGTGCTGCGTCAGCAGGTTGTGGTACCGGTGTGGCAGCAAGGTAATCAGCAAAGGTTGAATCACCTATATTGGCCAACCAATCCGCAATCGACTCAAAGAACGAGCGGGAACCTTCCCAGTCCTGACATCTGTGATACAGCAGATTGCGCCGGTGCATAAACCGCTCAATTAACTTGGAAGCGATTGTCGTTTTGCCAATTCCTGCGATACCCGGGATAAGCAGTGTTGTAGCGCGTGCATCAATCAGATTTGCCATATTGTCGAGTTCTTTTTCTCTACCGTAAAAGTGCCGCAATCGTGGCAAATCCCCAAGTGAGGTCACCAATTGCTTCTCCACATGTTTGGATAAATCACGCTCGACCAAATCGGCCGAGAGTGTCCGAGTATCCAAAACACAGTTGTCATCCATATAACGAATGATGTCAACCGGTCGCATAGAAAATTCCAGGTGGTCATTGATTTCTCCAAGAGTGGAGTTGATTATTGCTCCATCATCCATGATACTACGCAGTTGGAAGTGTCGAAGCCTTTCCCATGTATCCTCAGAGACATTCATGCCAGGGTCGGTGAGAAAGTACGCTTTACGCTTACGAGATACACCGGTGACGTGTGCTTGACGTTCGATTAGCAAACCTTGGTCTTTGAGTCCAGCAATTGCTCGAGGCACGTTCGAACGAGCAATCGCCACAGCGTTAGCAATCCCCATTTGGGAGAGGGCAAAAGGGACTTCGACACTGTTCTTGAAATCTGAATAATCAAGAAGGTGCAGAAGTATTCGTTCTTGCACACCTGGCTTCGGTTGAACAGACATATCCTTACCTCGCGTTTTTCTACTCTTCAACACTTCCGCTCCTGCGAGCAGAAGATGCTTCACTGATCAGGAGTGTAGTTTGGATCTGGAACCCAGTTGTTGGACTCCGAATCCCAAATCCATCCCGGATGCTGAGATGCCTGTGGGGCCGCAGGTTGAACTGCTGCTGCCACTGTTTGAGCAGCGACCGGAGTCGTGGCAACGGTAGCGGCAGGAATGCCTACCGGTTCTTGTCGAGCCTTGGCCCATGCGTAAGGGTCTGCTGATGCAGCCTCTTGTTCGGCTTGTGCCATTTCGGCAAGTTCATCCATGTCATCGTATTCGACTTGGAAGAAGAACATACCAGCACCTAACAATACAATGATTCCGAATACAGCACCGACAATCATCCAGACGTTGGAATTGGATTCAGAACCATCACCAACACTGAGTTGGAAGAGAGCGTTTGTGTTTTCACCAGGGACTGAATAGACCTGATCATCCATCTCAAAGATAATGTTGCTTGTTCCTTCCATGCCAGAAAGCTGACTGCTTGAAATTTCCATTGTCCAAGTTGCATCTGCATTAACACGGGTTTGGTTAATTCGAACACCCTTGAGACTGTCAAACCGAGCCTCAACTAGACTGTTCGGCAAACCTTGGCCGCTGAAATATGCAGGGGAGTCTGGCCCAAGAGGTCCAGAGTTGTCTCGAACGACGCTGAATGAGATTTCAACGACTACGACGTTCACCTTGTAGGAGTAAGCGACTGAATCGTAAGCGTCACGAGCCACAAACATGAGACCAACGAGTGACCATTCTGAAACATCGTTGGAAAGGCCGGTAACGAATGCAGGGTCATAACTGACAACTCCCTTATCGGAAAGAGTAAGGTAATCGCCGTAGAAATCATCATCCAAGTTGGTAGGATCGTCATAGATATCGAAGTTCAGCCCATCGGTTTTACCGTCTTCAACACCATCTGGGTCTGAGAAGTAATCCATCAAGTCAACGTTGATTCCACCGTTGCAACGGTCGAGCTTGGTCGGGTTTGAGTCACAGAACAAAGTAATAGTACTCGACCAGCCAGTTGAGTTGAATTCTGGAACGAGATTGTTTGCATCAGTTGGATTATCGATTGTGATGCGGATTCGCTCCTCATTCGAAAAGTCCTTGCCGTCCCATGCTTTGATGACCAATTCATATTGTTGGTCATGGATGAGGTCGGATGTATCCCAAGTTGTGTACCATGCACCGTTCGGAGCAAAGTTTGTCACAGGGTTCGGACCGTTATTGACAGTAGCACCACTTGCGAGATCAAAGATTGAAATCTCGACACGAGTGACCAGTCCATCGTTATCCAATGCTACACCTTGAATGAGTTGAGTTTCACTGGCTCGAAGAATATCAGAATTCAGTGGCTCGCTAAGTTGAACGAAAGGAATTGCGTTATCGGTATTGATGTTGATGCTTCGAGTTTCGTGTTCACAATCAACCCAGCTGGATTTCGTGTTGCAGAAATCACTGTCTGAAGCCCAAATGCGGAAATCATACTGCCCAGTTTGCAATTCTTGGAAAATCCAGTCGTATGCCCATGCAGTAGAACCAGACACATCGAAATTTGCGGTGTAACCGTTTGGACCATTGATATCGAACCAAATGGATTTGATATCGCTGCCCCATGTTCCGGAATACGGATCGCTGGAAGTACCAGTGAAAGTCACTTTGCCGTTGGTATGCGATGTGCCATCAGCAGGCGAATTCACAAGAGTTGTCGGAGCCACGAGATTCAGTTTGTACTTTCGTACTTCGACAGGAGAGTAATCTAACCCGTCGTATGAACGGACACGGAAGGTGACGTCGCCCTCACCTTCTGGATGTGCTGACAAATCCCATTCAAACGACCATGTCTTGTAAGGATGTGTCGACATCGAAATCATCCCATTCGCACCCGAGGTGTCAATGGCGTTGTACCAATCGGTAGAGCCTGGCGGTTGGATTTCCACACGCTTAATGACACCGAATTGATTGTCGTAAGCGATTTGATCGAGCGCATATGGTCCGGAAATTCCATCCCATGCACCGCCGCTTAGAGTGGCAGTCGTGGCAAATGAGTATCCATCGTTTTGAGTAACGGTGACGCTCGGCTTCAGGTTCACGAGGTTAATCACATCGTCGATTCCTCCACTGAGAACGAAATTGAAATCCTTCTGACCCTTTCCGAATTTGTACGCTTCTACGGTGTAGAAAGGCAACTCGCGGCCACCAGTACAGTCTCCATCTTCGGAGTCAACCTTGGTATCTCCGTCGTTATCGTATCCATCGGCGCAGGAGTTTTCGTCGATGAAGACTGGGTTGCCTTCAGAATCAAGGACACCAGGAATCTGGACATTCGTTTCACCGACATTGTGATTCCAGTTACGGTCGAGGAGGAAGTCGGATGGAAGTGAAACCTCAGGAGTGAACCCAAACGCATCGGTGGTGAGTGTGTAAAGCGGTAGTCCAGATGCATCGCGGATAACAACAGTTGCGTCAACGACGTTGCTGTTTTGGGCCTTCACTTGGTATCGAACAAGTTCTCCCTCTCGGACTTGGCTACCCCAGGCGGAGTTTTGGTTCTGAACGTGTATCTTAGAGGAATCAAAGTTCTGCAGGTTTGCGTAGGAGAACACTGTGGAATTATCAACTACTTCGAGAGCCAATGGCATGAAGGCCGGAGGCATAATTGCAGTAGGAGGGACTTGCAAACATTCATCCTGAACATATGGACATTCAGGGCCAAGCCAGCTCATTTGAACAGGATACAGTTCGTTACCGCCTGCATCTGGGATGTATTCAGACTGAACTGTAACACGGGACTCGGTGATGTTGTAGACCTGTGTCGCATTCGTGTATGTGTTCTCGGAGAAGTAGGCAATTGAACCGTACTTGTTACCGTAGTTATCGTCGAACAACGAGACGTTCGCCGCAAATCCAGAGACTTCAATGGTGTTTCGTTGAGCGTTGACGATGCTTGCTTTGATTCTCATGCCGTCTCCACCGTTGTTCGTGACGGTGTTGTCATACAGGGTTGCTGAAGACATGAACACGTGAATTGCAGGGCATTGGAAGTCTCCATCGTACATTTGAGAGTTACAGACACCGGTGTTGTTCGAAATTTGGTTGTTGGCAAGATAAAGACGGGATGCGGTTGGTGTTGGGACATTCCACCCCTGATCGAGATAATGGTATTCACCAATGAGAACTGCTTCTTTGGCAGTGTCCTGGATGGTATTGTTCTCAGCAACAACATCGGATGTTCCGTAAATCCACAATCCGTTCCAGCCTCCGATTGGGCCGATGATGTTGTTGTTAGCAGTGACTGTTGAGGAGCGGATACCAAAACCAGAACCTGACGCTGCGCCGGAAATAGTGTTGCGCTCAGCAACGACAATCGCTCCGTCATAGGCTGTGATTCCAGAACCATCTGCGGTAGTAATCGTGTTGTCGTTGATGACAAGGGTGTGGTTGATTGTGCCCGTGACTTTGTGAGAGTTTGTGTCGATTCCACTGCACTTCACGTTGATAACCGAGTCAGTAATTGATCCAGAACTTTCTTTCATGAAGAATCCATAGGAGTTATCCTTGATGTCAAGATCAGAGAAATCTACATATGAACTTTCGACATATATGAGGCTACGTCCGTCGTTACCACATTCTGCTGCGGTGTCCCCTGTGAAAACAGAATTTGTGACCTCCATTGTTGCCAAAATACCTGCTCCAGCTCCGTAAGCACGAACTGCTGCTGCATCGTATCCGTTTCCATCGATACCGAGGGTGAAGGTAGAATCTGAGATACTTGGCGCAGCAAGGTCAATCGCCATGATGTTCGAGGTATTGATATTCGCAAACGAAAGACCCTGTGCAGAAGTTGACGAACCATCGAAAACCAAAGCACCGTATTGCATACCGCTCACTTGATTGGTTTCGAAAGGATGGCCGTATGCGTTTTCAAAGTGTGCATACTTGATCGAAGTAATCGCCTGGTCAATTGTCGAGCGAATAATCATACCCGAACCGCAAGCAGTATCGCTGTTGTAATTTGGGTTGCTGGAACTGTTGGAGTAGCATCGCCCTTGAATGGTGTAATCGGTCGGAGACGACCAGATGAATCGGGCTTGATTGCTTGCTGAACCAGAACTTGCGCCACAAGCACTGTCACCGATGCAGATTGCACCTTCGACATCAATGTAGTAACCGTAAGGGATATTGATCACTGTTCCGGCGTTGACAACAAGCTTCGCACCTTCTGCAACGACAATGTCGCCGTTAAGATTCATAGTTCCAGTCCAAGTTTCAGTCCCGGTTATGATTCCAGACTTGGTTTCGTTCACTGCAGATGCAGTTGGGATAGCGATAAGCCCTGTTAGCGTTGAAAGCAAAAGGAGTGCGACCAGCGATATACTCTTGTGCGATGTTGTGTTCTTCAAAATAGACACCTCTGTTCTTCCCCCATAGTCAACAAGAATATAATACTGCGCCTCAATCGTCAGTTTAAGAATATCAAAACTTGGCAAAAATATCATCTTGCAGGGTGTTAAAATATCATATACCGACCATAGTATCAAAATGTGCAGAAGGTGGTGCACACAAAATACGGCTTAGTACAGCCTTTATTCGGAAAACGAGCACACAGGTGATTGAACTTCAAGGTAAGAATACCAGTCCAAAGCCTGTAATTGACCGTATCCCCATTGGTTATCATGCGTTGCAGTATCGTCGTATTTCAGCGCAGATTCCATGAGAGCGTTCTTGACTGCATCGATACACGATCCGTCTGAATCTGATGTTGCCTTGTATTCAGGGAACGCCTCGAGAAGAAGCGATAGCGCACCAGTAACAAATACCGTGGAATCTGATGTGCCACTGCTGGAAAACCACGTGTCGCCTACACCTGTGCTGATGATGTTTTCACCAGGAGCAATCACTTCAGGTTTCATGTGGGGATGTTGGCGTTGTTCACCGTTCAGTAAAGATTGTGACCCTGAAGATGAGTTTGCCCATACACTTTGAGACTCTGTAGATGCACCCACTGTTATGACTCGAGGGACATTACCGGGAACAGATACCAAACCGTCATCGCTCCCACCACCATCGTTACCTGCCGCAGCGACGACGAAAATACCTGAGTCAACAGCCCTTCGCACCGCAGAAACACTGCTTCCCTCGGTGTGCATCTCAACGTTTTGCTCCCCACCAAGAGAGAGAGATATGATGTGCGCTTGATATTCATCTTGACACCAGCGAATTGAACGTGCAACTGTGTCTTCTGAACCGCTGTTCATGTCATCCTCATCTGCACCGAGAGCTGCAACCATCGCAAGGTCAACATTTGGTGCTACACCAAGTTGATGATCGTTCGAGACAAGAATGCCTGCCATCAACGTACCGTGGGCAACGTAACCGTAGTCAACTGGAGAAGTTGAAGCACCTATCATGTCCTTGAAGGTAACTTGTAGATTTGAAAATGCAGGGTTACTGAGATCTATTCCAGTGTCAACCATACAGACCCGAACGCCTTCACCAGACAGACCCATATCGGTCAAATCCTCAAATTGGGACTGTTCGATGGCCCATTCAGACTTTGGTGGAGGAATCTCAAGAAAGAGCAATCCCGAATTCCAAACATAGAGCATCAGTATAACAAGAACAGAGAAGGCGACGCCATTGGTGACGAGCATCTTACGACGACGTATCCGAGGGACTGGCACGGCCTGCATTGGAGCCCAACCAGTGACTTCTGACCGCCACTGGTCTTGGAAGCCTACAACTGCAGAATCAACAACAGAAAGTATGCGTGAATCATTAGGCTCTGGGAGCAATTCTACGTTGTCAAGCCCTTCCATTCCGACCCCCCTACACGAGTTCATTTGGAACTCTGGATATAATGGGTTGTCTGAAATCAGAAACGTGAGCCCTTGTTGCTGCGTCGGGAGATGCGAACACCACCGTAGAGCACCAATACTCCAAGAATTGCGATGACAATGGTAAACAAGTTGGAATCGTCAGTTGATTCATCTATTTGATACTCGATCTTGAAATCGAACTCATCAACAGCATTGTCGGTGAATTCACTGTCTTCGCCAACAATTTCAATACGCACATCAAACCGTACAGTACCCGATGCATCTGAAGCCTCCATGTCGAAAGTGACGTTTGTCATTCCCTCAGGGTCGATCGAAACGGTTTGAGCACCCAGGCTTCGACCACCTTGAATATTTACAGAAACAACGATATCATCACTGCCCAAGAATCCACTGTTCTGGATCGGTATAATCAATTTGCCAGCTCGGTTAGCGTAAAGATTTGAAACTTCTTTGATATCATCCTGGTCGACAGAAAGTTCGATGCTCGCCTTGACAATTTCCACATCGAAGGAATCGGTAGTCAAACCGTCTTCGCTGGTGACGGTGACGGTGACGACCTTCGATCCAGAATCGAAATCTTCTGGAGCGAATGCTGTAAACATTTGAGATCGTGTGTCACCCTTAGCGATGGTGATCACCGAACTCATTGGAGTAACTTCCCAACCTTCAGGGATGTTGTCTGAGAGTTCGATGGTGTACGAGTCGTCACCGTTACCAGTGTTCTCAAGTACAAATCCAAACATGCTGCTTCCACCTGCACCAATTCCGACTGATTCGTCTTCGTCAGAAGTTTCCAATCCGTAGATTTGAGGTACTTGAACAGTAACTGAGATTTCACTCGAAGGAGTGCTGTCAGTTAGCATACGAACCTTCAGTGTGTGAGGGTCTTCAAGATGCCATGCCGCTGATTGATTTGCTACAGTGATTCGAACACCAACCGTTGCAGTCGATTGAACCGATGTATCATTGGTACTGTTTCCGATACCAAGGGATACTTGGTATGAATCCTCATAGGTCGAACCGTTCTTGAACTCAATCGTCCAGTCGGCTTCATCAGGAGAAACTAGAATTTGTCCAAGAACATCGAAGACTTGCACGGTTTCCGTTCCTTCGTAATTCAATTCAAGTTCAAATTCAATCTGTTGGTATCCTTCTTCCTCTTCAATTGCGGTAAATGCCACCTCTGAGTCAACGGTTGCACCAGTTACACTTCCTTCGACCATGCTGATCGAAGTATCAGAGTTGATGCTTCGTGTGTACGACAGGGAAACCGGTGAGCGGCCTTCAGCAACCTGTGTTACTGCACCGCCGATGTATTCCATCTCAAGTTGTAAGTCATGTTGAATCGTGATGAACGAAGAGTCCATTTCAATCTCAGATGCCGGCATAAGGACGCTAATTGTTCCGTCTTCACCAACTGGCAAATCCCATTCCAAGTCATCGCCGATGGTCATGGTCACAACCGCAGTCTCGTTCATGTAAATCCAGCCATCACTGGATGAACCAGCGTGGTATTCATCGAGTTTGATGTCGGTCCAAGAGGTGGAAAGGTCAAGCCAGCCACCGAGCGACATCTCAAGGTCGAGAGTTGCGCCATCGGAGATGCTCGCATCAAGAAGACCAATGGCAACTCCGCCGCCGTTTTCGCCAGGGTTTGCTTCGGTAACAACCACAATCCATTCACCGGGTGAAATGACTGCAGACCAAGTGAGCACTTCGTTGTCAAATTGAGATTCAACAACAATTGTCTCTCCGGCCATACCAGAAGTCGGGTACAATGTAACAATCGACCCGTTCAGTCGCTCAGCGTCATTGATGTCTGTGACGTTTCCAGAAACAGTAACGTTTCCTGCTGTCATCTCGATATCGTACGATTCCGGAGCAGCATAGACTGGGTATGCACTGGTGTTCGAAACATTGTAGACTTCAGTACTGAATCCTTCCTTCGAAACTGAAACTTGGTATTCGTCTTGAATAGGTACAAACAAGGACCAAACACCGAATTCATCGGTTGTCACATTGGTATCAATAGCCGTGTTGTTGAATCCAGTGATGCTGACTGTGGTGTTAGCAACACCCTCGGTACCACCGGGGATATCGTCATCGTTGAGATCCCAGAAGACTTTACCGCCGATTTCAACCATGAGTTCTGGTGAAACAATACCAAGCTCAAGAACGCCGTCAACAGCGTTGTCGGTGGTGAAAGGAGTATCGAATGTGTCGAGACTCCATTGTCGCTGAGGCTCTGTTTGATTGAGGAACATGCTCCAAGTACCTGGCATGATGGTTTCGCTGACATTACCGAACTGGTCCGACTTCGAAAGCGTGATGTTTCCGAATCCGTCGTGACTGACAAGGGTAATCCGAACATCACTCATGTTGGAGTCAGTGTTCAATTCCTGTACTTGGAAGTTCACTGTGACCACTTCGATAGAGGTAAAGTTCAATCCAGTGCGCAATGATGAATCTTCGCTAACTGTGAACGCTTCACGGTATGTTTCCATACTGTCATTGGACGCCGAGAACGGTGCGACAATAGCAACCCATTCGCCAGCAGGGACGTAGGAGGCAAAACTTCCATTCACATCAGATGCGATGTTATGCCACAAGTCGTCTGCGTCGTTTCGGAGCAAGAATTGCTTTTCAACACCCTCACCGGACGAGTTTGTAAGTTGTCCAGTTACAAGGTATTCATTGCGTAGTGCAAACGAAACTGCTTCTTCATACGCCTCGATTCCAACAATCATTGTTTCAAAGGTTGAATCGCCGAGTAGGTTGTAGTCCGTAGCGTTCTCATCATCAGCTGAGGTTTCGTTGAAGTCAATACTGTACAGTCCAGGCTCTAAGACGACTGAAATGTTTCCAGTTGCAGTGTAGTCACTCGTAGTAAAGTTGTACTGTTGTCCGTGGTTGTTGAGAGGAATCAGCGAGAATGCTGGAGAAACGCCAGTTCCGTTTGCGAAAATTCCATCTCCTCCGGAGTTCATGAAGACATTGAGTACAATTGTCAACGGTTCAGGGCTGACAAACAATTCAACAGAGTTCGGAGCAATTCCCTCGTTATCGAGGATTGCGTAGTCCGTTACAGTTGTCGAATTGAGTAATTCTTCATCAACTGTGAAATCCCAGTCACCCGGTTGAAGGGAGAATGCAAAGCCACCTTGATCATCGATGGTTGTTCTCCATTCAAGTCCGGTTGAATCAGTTGCCACGACTTCTTGTGCAGCGTATCCAGGTACGAGTCCATCCCATAGCGAACTGTTGTCGTAAAGGTAGACAAGACCCAATGTTGCGACGGTTGGCTCAAGATACATGAGTCCGATATCAATCTCTGCATCTCCGCCCAGTACCACAAGTTGGCCCGAGGACATCTGAGAAACAAGGCTAATCGCAGTCATGTGGAAGGTGTTTCCACTTGGCAGGCGCATACTGAAGTTTCCATCCGTTTCAACGGTTGTCGAGAAGGAGAGGTCGTTCGCAACGAAATTGACTTCAAGACCAGATGCTGGTTGGCTTTGTTCAAGCTTGTAAACTGCCTCTTGAGCAGCCCAGTCTGCATATGTGTATTCTGCGGAGAACAAACCGCCGTCTGGAGCACGAATACTACCATTGACGTATGTAGCGATTGCGTAAGCACTGCTCATAGCGACATCTTCATTGTTGAGTTCAACGAAATCGAAGAGAATGTAGTCATCACCAGACTCGTCAGATATTGTGTACGCACCCATAGGCAGTTCGATGTAAACCATTCCGGTTTCATCAGAAGTTGCATTGAGAGGTCCGAACAGCGGATCTGAATTGGTAAATGTAACGACTCTCTGTGAAACATCTGCATACGCCGTTTGCGTTTGAGGGTCTACAGGTGACGTCAATTGGAGAGAGATGTCGTACATTTCAGGAACATCCATTGCGAGGGAGAAGTTTTCTGATTCACCACGTGCATAAATTGTTTCGTTGAGTTCGTACCAGCCATCGCTGTCGATGTCAACACGGTAGAAGTATTCACCTGATGCAATAGGGCCATACGAGAAGTTTCCATCCTCATCGGTGTGTATTTCGACCAAGGAATCCATTCCGAGGTCTACATCGACCCATTCAATGACTTCATTGACAAGTTTTTCTTCATAGAAATCTTGCAGTGTGTCTTCAAAGATAGATCCTGGCATTGTCATGGCAAGGTCATAGGATGGCGAGATGCCGACGTTGACTGGGTCAGGAAGGAGAACTTCCTTGCCGTTGTCAAGTTGGGCAATCATGTTGTAAACACCAGGCACTAGACCTGTGAGGTAGAACGAACCTGGCTGAACCATTTCTCCGCTGAAAGATCCGGTACCAATGAATAATCCTGTTCCGTTTAGAGTACCGGTTCCTTCGAAGGAACCAGTTGCTTCAAACGAATCTCCAACGTGCTCAGTCACAAGTGTCGAGATGCCATCAGAAGTCAAACGTCCGTTTGCTTCAACAGCGCCATCCAACAAGTATGTGAGTGGTGAAGTTGTGCTGTCCTGAATACACACGGTGGAATTTTCAGGCATAGGCGCTGTTTCGTTATCCAAGCAGTCCAAGACATTATCTTCAGCGATCCATGATGCAACAAGTGTTCCCTTGCCGTCCCATGTACCGTTACTGGTGTAAACTCGCTTATCGCCAATCGAACGGGTGAAGGTTCCTGTGAAGTCGTCAGCAAAGGCGACACCTTCGCTTTCAAACGTACCGTTTTCGACAAAGGTTGCCTCTCCAGAGCCCTGTAGGATTCTGCTGTCGGCTGATGTGAAAGAACCGTTCGTAGTGGTCAATGTGTAATTGTCGGTCAAGGACCAAATGTTACGCAGAATGAAGTCTGTGCTCACCAGTGCGTCGCCGTCGAATGATTCATGGCCACTCCATGTCACTTGTCCAGAGATGCCGCTGCTTTCGACTGCGATGTTGAAATCTGCACTCACTGGAGCGTTGCTGTCTGCTTGCTCAGCAGTGATGTTGTGTTGGTTTTCACCAAGCCAGCTCATGTTTGCCACTTCACCAAGGATAGCCGAGATGTCGTTGATAACTCGGTCGTCGTTGGTTTCTGTCAATATATCTCCGAGACCTTGTGAGAATGCACCAGAGCGGATGTTATCTTGTGCAAGAGTTGGGTCGTAGTCGCCAGCGTATGCGCTGACACGGATTCGGCCAGCAGGTGCATCGAACGACCAGCGGCCATTCTCATCAGCATCTGTAAAGCCAATTGGAACCCAGTAGGTATCTGGGTCCAAATCATCTGCGCCTTCACCAGAGAATGCGTCTCGCTCAATGAGCAAGCGAACACCCGGCAATGGCAGTCCATTGTCAGACATGGTAACTTGACCAGAAATTTCTGCGCCAGAGTAGTACTTGAGAATCTTAACCAATGTGTTGGTCGAGGAAATACCTACTGTTTGCTCTTCAGCGGTAACTGAAGAATTTGCTTCAGGTGAGTACCAGTTCGAGATAACGAAGTGATTGGTCATTGCACCTGGCAAAGGCAGTCCTTGACTCAAAATGCTTCCAGGGCTACCGGATTGACCGAAATGCTGGGCAGGTTGCGGGTTTGAAGAGCCGGCATCGACGCCAAGCGTTGATGCGCCGTATCCGACGTATGAACGAGCGAGCATGGTGTCGAAGAATGCAGAGTTGTGATCAACACGGACATCTTGAACTTGCAGTGGGTCAATATCAGCACCAGATTGTTGATTGAGGAAATCTTGAGTAATCGCTTCGTCGACTTCAGCACGGGTCATTTCGTCTGGGAAGTCGCCACGGATGGTTTCGTAGACTTCATCCATGTAAGTGGTAATATCTTGGCCGCTGAGAATTGTTGGTGCGCCGAAGATACCCATCGGTTGACCTTGGTTGTAGTTCATGTCAGCAGTGTAACGTCCTGCACGGGGGTACAGTCGGTTGTCAATAGCGTAGTAACGGATTTCGTGGTCTCGATCAATCGTTTCTCCGGGTGCACCGTCGTAATCTTGAACGGTGTAGTAGCCTTCCATGTTGATGAGTTCATCGTACATGTCGATGATCTCGCCAGAGTCGAGGCTGTTGGAAAGCAGTTGAACGGTGAGTGCCAATCTTGCGTTTGATCGGTGGAGATTTGTGGATACAGATCCATATTCCTCGACGAGGTCAGCGGTGTACCAGTAATCTCCAATAATGTAGTGTGAGACCCGATTGATGTTGTCATTACCGGTTCGAATATTGTTCGAGAAGGTGTTTTCCGCTTCTGCTTCTGATGACCAGTCACCATCAACACAGGTCGTCGAAAGTGAATCGGTACAGAGGATGCGTTCTCCTTCGTCGTAAACTCTCCAGTATTGCGTAGACTCATCGAACACTCCATCGGTGTGATGATATCCTCTAGCCAAGACTGTATCTTCGTTGGTACGGTAGACTTGGTAACTGTTGAGTTTCAAGAATGAAACCCTCTCATCGGTATCAACATCGGTCGAAACATCGTTCAAAATATCCATTTGCTCATCGGTGAGGTATGAACCTACGATGTTCTGATAGCCGTTTGTGAACTCAAGGTTACCTGTTTTGGCCTCATTGTAAGTCAAGTCGCCTTGACCAAGTTGCCAGATGAACATGGATACGAGGTCTTCTTGACTGCGTGCGAGCAACATGTTACCTGTAGCAGAAATTCCAGTCTGGAAGTTATCGGATACAGAGGGGTGCTCCCCAGTATCAAGGGCTTGGAAACCATAGTCCCACCAAGAGACGAAGGCAGGACGTTCTGAATATTTCATGTCTTGATCCTGTTCAGCAAGCCACTCATATGCCGAGTTCCAGCCGTTGTCGTTAAATCCAGAGCCGAAAGAACCGAGATACCAGTTTCCGTCGTAAGTACTGTCATCAAGCAACGAAAAACCACCGATTTCCCAGCGGAATGCGTCAGGGATCAGATTGTAGATTGTTTCATCGATATCGTCTTCAGCATTGTTGCTGGAAGGAATTGCTGCATCGAGACCGTAGGTGAACTGTTGTCCAAACAACATAATCATGACGAGCATGATTGCGGAGAAGGAAGGAGTACGCCAGAGCGCCTTGCGTGCACCACGAATACGGTCTTCTGGAGAACGGATTCCCATCTTCTTCCATGTTTTGACCATGCCTTCCCAGTTTGCCCACTTCCATAGGGAAACGATTCCCCAAGCGCCGAGGACTGCGATTGCTGGTGTTGCATTGAACATGAAACGTGCTGCAGTCCAAGCCATGAACGAGGCTGCGAGAATCCACACACCGAATACGAGTTTGGTTTGCTTTCGATCACGTAGAGCCGACCAAATGCAGAGAATACCCATGATGAGTGAAAGAACGAAGGTGATTGGTCCAAATTGCGCAAACAACTGTCCACGGTTTGGAGCATTTGCTTCGGCAACAGTTCCAAAAATCTTAGTCTTGGTGAAGTATCCGCTACCAGTGAAGAGTACATCCCAAGCATTGGAGAGGTTCGCTTCCTTGAGGAGCCACAATACGATGAAGAACACAGTTCCAGCACCGGCAAGAACACCGAGGACGAGCAACCAAGGCTTGTCACGGAATCCAGTGGTAACGAAACTGATTGCTATTGTGAAGATAGCAATAAACAAGAACGGCTGAAGGCCGGTTCCATCAAGCATGAGATCGATTTGAGGGTGACCGTAGAATGGGAGAGCCATCAAGAAGTTCACTGAAAGCATGGTGAGGAACAAGACGTTGAGAGTCGTTGAATCTCGGCGGCGGAACATGTTGAGTGCAACTTGTGCAGCGTATGCCAAGAAGATAATCGACGGACCAACGACGAAACCTTTCCAGCCGAGCGAAACGATTCCGAAACTCACACCAGCAAGAACTGCGGCTGAAAGTGCAGCACGGCGTTCTTGTGCGACGGCGGTAAATGCGTTTACAAATGCCATAGCCGACGGAGATGAGGAGCGCAACAAGCGCTCGCTACCTGCATACTTCACCGCACGGAGCCAGAACATGAATCCTAGTGTAATGAAGAGCATGATGAAAGCGTCGTGGTCAGCAAGTGCCCATGTCGTGTGACTCACGTGAGCCGGCATGAAAGCAATCAGCCAAGCGGCGACAACTGCTGCCTTTTCGTTGATGTGTTCACGTGCGATGTAAGCCACCGGTAGAATGGTGAGAGCACCGTAAATTGCAGGGAGGGAAAGTATAGCCCACCAGACTGCATCGCCGTTGCTGAAGAACGGTTCGAGAAGTGTTGCAACAACTGCAATTGACCAGGTAAAAATCGGAGGTCGAGGGTTGATACCACCTATTGGGTAAGAACGGTCTGCATCGAAAATCATGTGAGCATTGTTTGCAAGGATATAATCGACGACACGCTTCATGTACCAAGGGTCAGATCCTCCGGTCATGTCCCAGTTTCCGGTTCCGAAAGCGTTCATGGACGGTACAACATACCATTGTGTTCGGATGACCAGACCAAAGAAGAATGCGAGCCCAATCATGACGCTGGACCAGTGTTGATTCCAGAACTTACGAGCACCGGAGTATTCGTGATCGTCACGGTTGACCCAGCCACCCCACGTTTCGTGGGTTGAAATCGAGTAAATGCCGACTCCGATGAAGAAGGTCAGTCCGAGCCAAATCAAACTGCCCCAGTTGCCTTCGAGGAGATCCATTGAAAACATTCCTGCATCGTACCAAGACGAAACAACGTAGAGCGTCCAAAGAGAACCGAGTGTCATGGCACGAGTGTGCCATCGTTCGGAAAACATACCTGCTACAACAACTGCCACCATTCCGGTGAAGAATGCTTGCCAGTAGCCAACAATTCCGTGGTAATCTGCCGCTGAAGTAATTCCAAGTTTGTCAGCAACGCTGACGGTCTCAAAGTGCCAGAGACTGCCGATGTGAGCCAAAGCCCAAACCGTAAGTGCGATTTGCAGAGGAAGGTTGTTCTTGTTGAATTTTGAACTCGTGTCGCTGTTCAAGAAACTGAACCAACCGGATTCGCCAACAGGAGTAAGCACACCACGAGCAAAGGTTGCGACCAATACACCGACGAGGGTGAAAACGGTAAGGTGTGAGAAGAAGAGGTAGCCTACAGCTTGATTCTTCAAGTTGAGTGTTGAAACCAAACTTTGTGGTTCACCCTCTGGCGCCAGATTGTAAATCTCTGGCAGGGTTGTGAGTGCATCGGATGCAATGAAGATACCGACGTTTGCACCCATAGCGATGAATACGATAATGGTCGCAAGTTCGTGTCGCCCACGGCTGCTCATGAAATGAACGCCAAACGTAACGAAAGCGAACAGAAGACCGGAGAATGCGCCATTGTCGAGCATGTAAATTGCCACAGCACCGATAAGCGCCACGGCCAAAGTGGAGAGGGAAAGAGTGGCCTTGGAAACAGATGCGGAATTGGATTGGTCAAGCATCGATGGGACCAGACCCAGGATGCCTGCGGCGCCGACGATCAACATCGGTGCCAAGTTATCTGCGGTAAGCTCGAAGTCAATGCCGACGAGCTTGATAGCTGCGAGTGCGAGCAGAACTGCTAGGGGAGCGATAAGCCATCCCAACGGTGCTGCTGGCGCTGTGCTTTTTGTGCCAGTTATTTGTTCCATATTTTTTCCCTCAAAGGTGTTTGCGCGACAGCAGCAAGGCTGAAGCGTCTTCGCCACTTTAGAGCCTCTTTTAATGACTCCGCTGAGCGGACAACAGATGAATGCCTTGCTGCATAACATTGAGCGTTGTTTACGGTTGTCGATTTAACGGATAAAATAGGAGTGCCAAAACAACTCACAAAGCACGGAAACCGATGTCCGTTCTGTGGTGAGAACCTTCAAGTTCAATCGTGTCAAGAAGAGCATACGCCATCTCTACCGCCGCCTCGAGCGTAGGACCGGTAGCACTGCAAGCGAGTACTCGTCCACCGGTTGAAATTAATTCGCCGTTTGGACCACGACCGGTTCCTGCATGACTGACCCATGCTTTGCCGTTTGAAGATGAAAGCGGTTCGGAATCAGCGCCTCGAACAGTACGACCCTTGACGGGAGAGCTTGGATAGCCCTCCGCTGCCAAAACCACTGTTGCAGCATGAAGAGCACTAAACTTAACCTCAAGTTTCGACAGGCCATCAGTGGCTGCTGCATTCAGCAATTCGAACAAATCGGACTCGATGAGGGGCAGGGTGATTTGGCATTCTGGGTCGCCAAATCGGACGTTGAATTCGACCACATTCGGACGTCCGGATTCAGGAATCATGAGGCCAACGTAAAGCACACCACGGTAGGGTTGCTCCGCCGCACACAGGTAAGCATGCATCGGTTCGATGATGGTTTGAATGGTCAAATCGCGTATCTCATTTGTGACAACCGGTGCTGGGCAGTACGCACCCATTCCACCCGTGTTTGGCCCATTGTCTCCATCGTATGCTCTTTTGTGGTCTTGACTGGCAGGTAGGCAGACAAAACCGGATCCGTCCATAACGACCAACATGCTCGCCTCTTCACCAGGAAGGAATTCTTCCAACAAAACTCTTCCATCGGATTCTATTGATGACTGGATGAACGAAAATGCTTCAGCACGGTCTTCGGTAACTACAACTCCTTTGCCGCCAGCCAGCACATCCCGCTTGACGACCCATGGTTGTCCGGAAAAATCATTCAAAGCAGTGTCAATATCACTTCCGTGCTCCAGTACGTGAAAGGCCGCAGTCGGAACATTTGCTGCACGCATGACCTCTTTTGCGTGGAGTTTCGAACCCTCAAGATGAGCAAGAGCCGCGACTGGTCCAAAACAAGGAATTCCTTGTGCTGAAAGTTCGTCAGCCAGTCCTGCACACAACGGCGCTTCGGGCCCTGCAACGACAAGGTCAGCAGACACCTCTTGAGCGAGACGAAGTAAACCTGTGATGTCGGATGCCGAAACCGAATGATTCGTGGCAAGGGATGCAGTCCCTGCATTGCCGGGCGTGCAATGCAACTTCGACACGTGACGAGAGTCTGATAGCCCCATACAAAGAGCGTGTTCTCTGCCACCACCGCCGACAACAAGTACAACCTTCCCAGCCATGTTGGTGCTCCACCCATGCCATCACATAATCTCATCGTGAGAGATGCTTGGACTTTTGACCCAAAATCGCCCGAACAAAGGGGATGCTTCAAAGACCGCCCTCCAAGCGATGCATGTAAAGGTGCAAGCCTTGGTGAACTTCATGCAATTTTTAGAACTCTGTATCCTAACGCTCTGGTTGTACATGCCAGGATTCCTTGCCAACACCTTCGCTATGCTATGGGGGAAATGGTTGCCTAAGACGGGATATGGGCCATGGCCGATCGATGGTGGCCGCACACTTAGCGACGGAAACCGTATCCTTGGCGATGGAAAAACATGGAATGGATTGATCGGAGGCTCGCTTACTTCTGGGCTTCTTAGCGTCCTCATTGTCTCGCTCATGGGAGACATTCCTGCCGCAAGTGCTGCCATCGGAGAAAACGGTATTTTCACTCACCCATTGCAAGGCGCTGAAGGAACTTGGTTCAATATCGGTGGCGACCACATGACGGCGTTCATTCTCGGAACTTTCCTTGGATTCTTCTGCTTGGTCGGAGACAGCAGCGGTTCTTTTGTCAAGCGCCGTCGTGGACTCAAGAGAGAAGGTGACATCTCATCGAAAGCTCCACTTTTGGATACGCTACCTTTCGCAATAATGGTTTTCTTGGCCGGCCAATTATTCCTTGGCACATCCATACTTGCCGACTCGGAACTTCTGCTCCCAATGTTGGCATTGGTCGCCATCACCCCCATACTTCACCGATCGTTCAACCTTCTCGGTTACAAGATCGGATGGAAAGATGTGCCCTATTGATTCCGGAGAGAAGCCTATAAAACACCACAGTGTGAGTGTTTTCATGCGAACTGCTTTGACACTGATGATGCTCCTAATTTTCACCTCATTCGCTGGTTTGGTAAATGTGGACGCAGCTCCACCCAGCGATGGCAACGATGTAATCATTGACGCTGATGAAACTTGGTCGGAATCACAGGCAATGAACGGAAACGTTCTGGTGAAAAACGGTGCCACTTTGACCATTGATGCCGATATGACGGTTGGACCAAGCAATGAGATTACTGTCGAAAATGGCGGACAACTCATTCTCACCGGCTCACTAACGGGAGAAGACATCAGTTCTGCATTGACGCTCACCAACACCAGCCAATTTCATTTGAACTTTGGCGACCTTGCTGAGACTGGGAC
>JAQXFL010000183.1 GCA_029250345.1 Candidatus Poseidoniaceae archaeon | reverse complement strand
AATCCTTCCACTACCGCCATGTCAATCGTTCTAAGGGCACGGCTCTTTGACTTAGAATCTTCTATTGACATAAGGTTGACATCGTACATGTGAAAAAAGTCAGAAATCTGTTAAAACCCCCCTACTTGAGGTCAAAATAATGCAAAACGTACCACTTCTCAAATGCACTCTTGGCATAAACGTTGTACTGCGTTATATCTCTGGCGATATCGAATTTCCATGAAGAAGCCCAATTACATGATTTGTCGTATAACATACATTATGCGACGCGACGGGGGGCTTGGATTTCACGATTCTGACGTAGCAGGGATCTTGAGGGAGTCGAGAGGAACTTCAAACATGCCAACAAGCGGAGGTCCGCCGAAAACCGATTCAAGTCCACCGTCTTTCGTATCGAGAGTTTCGGCAATTGCTTGAGAGATTTTCTTCCAAGATTTCTTATCGGCGAAAATTGACTGGACAATGAACAGCCCTTGGCCGTCGATGGATTGCCCGATCCATGCTGCGATGCAGCCCTCTTGTCGACGTTTGTATTCTTGACGAGCTTCGAGCATTCGCTTGAATCTGGCACCTTTGCCTTCAGCACCGGTGCAAACCACAGTCTCAACTAAAACATTAATGATTTCCATTTTTATCCCTTCTAAGATATGTGTTAATTTATTCTCTTTCAAATAGTTAAAAAATGTAAATCAGTGATGAATGAATTCGCCGTTCAAACATGTTGAGAGAATTGGTGGCTCGGATGGTTGGAGGCACCAGGCCTCCCAGTATTCGCTGTTGAGAACATTGAAATTGGCGGCAGCGCCAATCTCGATTCGTCCATGCACCATCCCCGTCGGATGGGGTGTAGTTTCTGATGGATTTCGTGTTGCGGCGATGAGCGTGTTAAGTGGGTGCACGCCGCAACGCTGAACCAACAACGATGCGAGGAAAGTCATGCTGTTGGTTTTGCAATTTGGATTGAAGTCCGTAGCTATACTCCAAGGTATCTCATCGACGATTGCTTCTTTGAAACTTGGCCATTTAGAACCCATTGCATAGGGTGTCCCCGGCAAAAAACCAGTCATAACTCCAGCATCTTTCATCCGATGCCTTGCATTGCTGTTCGTGTAGTGTGCATGATCCGCTGAATCGACGCACAAATCTGCTGCCAAGTCGCCACCTCCACCGTCTTTGAATTCGTCAATATGCATTCTTAGTTGCATGCCTCCATCACGAGACGCTTTCAAAATCTCTTCCGATTGTTCAACATCAAACCAACCTGGTTCGCAGAAAACATCTGCGGATCGAGCTATGCCTTGTTCAAGTACACGTGGTAATTGCTCCGATAGTATTTGTTCAACATACTCTTTTGCAGAAAGTGTTGCTGGAATGTCGTGAGCACCGAGCCAAGTCAAGTCGAGAGACGGCAAATGACTCATCTTACGTAATTTCGAACCAATTTCCAACAACCTCAACTCTGATTCTGTTGTCAACCCATATCCACTTTTAGCCTCGATGTGCGTAGTCCCACTTCGTAATGTATTGCGCATCCTTTCATAGCCAAGTTTGAGCAAAAGTTCGTCCGAAGCATTTGACGTTGAGCGCACGGTATCTTGGATGCCGCCGCCGAGTTGTGCAATTTCTCGATAGGTCTTGCCTTCATGCCTCCATGAAAGCTCTCGCGAACGGTCGCCAGACCAAAGCAAATGGGTATGCCCATCAACGAATCCAGGGATGACTGCCATGCCGTTCAAAGATACGACGCGGTAATCTGAACTTCCAGCCCCTCGAACGGTTGGCGCCCCGAATTCATCAATGAGTTCTTCAGTTTCAGCAATCCTTTCGATTTGACCAGCGTTGACTACCAAACCACTTCCTGCGGGGCGAACAAATTCTTCCACAATGTCTGAAACATCTCCCGCAACTGAACCATCTCCCGATAGATGTGCCAATGGACCAGCATCGACGAATACAGTTCGCATATTACAGTCGAAGTGCTGAGGGTTGAAGAACAATGGCTATCTGCATTAACCGGTTGAGATGGACGGTTGGACGCTTGGCATTGAATCAACAGCTCATACGCTGTCGTTTGGATTGGTTGATGCGGAGGGTGTTCCTCACCCAGCAGTCTCGGACACAGTCCGGCCCGACAAGGGCGGCATTCACCCTCGTGAAGCGGCAGACCATCACAAAGAAATCGCTCAATCCCTTTTTCAAAAACTGCTCGCAAAATACAATTTGCCCCCTTCCGAAATTCATGCTGTTGCTTATTCTCAAGGTCCAGGGCTCGGTCCATGCTTACGAGTAGGAGCCGCTATCGCTAGAGGTATTTCCAGTCGGTTGAATGTCCCGCTCATCGGAGTTAATCATTGCGTAGCACACATCGAAATTGGGAGGCAGCAGTGCGGTTGCAACGATCCAGTCTTACTGTATGTTTCCGGAGGTAATACACAAGTCATTGCACATCTGGATGGACGATATCGAGTTCTTGGTGAAACGCTAGATATCGGCATCGGAAACATGCTCGATAAGTTTGCTCGGACTCAAGGCATTCCATTTCCCGGCGGACCCGTTATTGAAAAACTGGCCAAAGAATGGTTGTCGCAAAATCCTGAACCTCGATTGACTGAACTCGAACTGCCGTTTGCTGTACGCGGAATGGACCTCGCCTTCTCTGGAGTGATGACCGCTGCACAGCGTCTATTGGACAACGGTGCAGAACTTGGCGCTGTTTGCTGGTCGTTGCAAGAACATTCGTTTGCTGCATGTGTGGAAGTTGCTGAACGTGCCCTTTCACATACTGGCAAGACAGAATTACTGCTTGGTGGTGGCGTTGCCTGCAACACACGATTGCGTGAAATGTGCAGCCTCATGGCCGGTGAACGTGAATCTACATCACATGCTCCCCCCAGAATGTATTGCATCGATAACGGCACGATGATTGGACTACTCGGGTACATCGAATTGCAAAATGGTCGCATCACGCCGTATGACGAGAGTGCTGTTGATCAGTACCTGCGTACCGACCAAACACAGGTCACTTGGGCAGTGTAGTGATTGCTTCGACGCTAATTGTTTTTAAGGAGTCATCAACGACCACGTAATGGGGGAATCACTCATTAGCGGCGATCGTAGGAAAAAAGATGAGCCATTCAACCCTTTTGCACGCGACGCAAGCGCTCAAAGAAACAAGAGGATGAGTGAGCGTTCTCAGACTCAACGCCGCAATGCTCCCGCAGCCCGACCTACTCCTCGTCCACAACAAAATAAGCAAAATGCGCATGATGATTTAGCCAAGCGACGCGATCAGGCACTCAAGCGGCTTGGCACACAAGAGTCACAAAAGGCAACTGCTCCAACTGCATCATCACCGGTCAAGGGAACGACAGCTCCGACGTTCACCAATTCAGTTGAGAAACAGGCCGCAGCACCTCAAAAAATTTCGAAAGAGGATCGACTGGCAGAGTTGAGAAGAAAATCTCAAGCCTCCCGTGAAAATGCGAAGGCTCAGAGAGTTGTTGCCTCAGACGTAAAGCCAGAAACTCAGTTGGCTTCCGCACCTGCGACCGTTGAATTTGTTTCTGCAGCACCCGTATCCACATCTGTTGAAGCAATTGTTCCTGCTCAAACCAAAACATCTTCCGGTTCACGAAACGATGTTTTCAAGACCATTCAAACACCGGTAGCCAAACCGTCAACAGACCGTCGCCGACGCCGACGTCGCGGTGACAAGAAAGGTGGCGGCCGACAAAAGCAAGAAAAGAAGTTGAACCGTCAAAAGTATCTCGAATACAAATATGCAGCCAAGGATATCTTGGACACGGATCAAGTATCTGAGGAGCATCGTTCGAATGTGCTCGGTCAAGTATGGGCAAAGGGTGAACGTATTGGAGTCTCTGATTCCCTTTCGTTCATTGAATCCAAAGTTGAAGAAGAAATTCTTCCTCGTGAAGTCGCAGACAAACTAAGAGATTTAGTTTCCCGCATGACGACAAGAAGGTGATATGATGACCGATTTAACAGTAAGCGAAAACATGGTAGCAAGCGTACATTACAAAGGAACATTGCCTGACAGTGGCGATGTTTTTGATAGCAGTGAAGGGCGTGAACCCTTGACCTTCCTCGTTGGACACAAGCAAATGATTCCGGGATTCGAAGAAGAGATCATGGGCGCCAAAGTTGGCGAAAATCGTGAATTCACCCTCACCTCAGAACGCGCATATGGTGAACGTGATGACGAAGCAGTTCTCGAAATCCCAAGAGCGCAATTTGCGCAGCTTGAACAAGAAGCATCCCTTGAGGTTGGAATGCAATTGGTGGCACAGATGCCCCATGGCCCATCTCCATTCACAATTACTGCACTATCTGACGAAGCAGTCACTGCAGACTTCAACCACACACTTGCCGGGCAATCACTTACATTTTCGGTAGAAATTGTTGAACTGCGTGAGGCATCCGAAGACGAAATGTCCCACGGACACGTCCACGGCCCTGACGGCCACCACCACGATTGAGTGGGAGTGTTGATGAAGCCCCTCGACATGGAGGGTACATGGTCAGTCAACGCAGAGAGGACTGGAAGACACTAAGCGGTCTCAATCTTGAATTGCAAAGCACTGCAAAAACGCTGGCTGATCTTCAAATAAGCGAAAATCAACTCGGTGATGCGGGCTCCCCCCCATATACACGAGGGATTCACTCAACCATGTATCGCTCGCGATTGTGGACCATGCGGCAGTACGCAGGCTTCTCAAGTGCTAAAGCTACAAATGAACGGTTCAAACTCTTGCTCGAACGAGGTCAAAAGGGTTTGTCCGTTGCCTTCGACCTCCCAACACAACTCGGTCTTGATGCCGATGATGAGATGTCATTGGGTGAAGTCGGGAAAGTAGGCGTTTCGATTTCTTCACTCTCAGACATGCGCGAACTTATGGACGGAATACCGCTTGACAAAGTCAGCACATCCATGACAATTAATGCACCAGCAATGGTTCTTCTCGCCATGTATATTGCTGTTGGAGAAGAACAGGGTGTGTCTCCTGACCAAGTATTGGGCACCATTCAAAACGACATCCTCAAGGAATATATCGCCCGAGGAACATATGTTTTCCCGCCAGCACAAAGTATGCGACTCATCACTGATATCTTCGAATATTGCTCAACAAATGTTCCTCGCTGGAACACAATCTCTATCTCTGGATATCACATCCGCGAAGCTGGTTCAACAGCTGTTCAAGAAGTAGCCTTCACACTCGCCAATGCCTTGGCTTATGTCGAAGCTGCCGTCGATAAAGGACTGGATGTCGACAGTTTTGCTCCCCGCCTCTCGTTCTTCTTCAATTGCCACAACGATTTCTTCGAAGAGGCCGCAAAGTTCCGTGCTGCTCGTACACTCTGGTATGAACTGATGTCGGAGCGATATTCTCCAAAAAACCCGAAATCATCTATGCTGAGATTCCACACACAGGTTGCCGGCGTAAGTCTCACTGCCCAACAACCTCTCAACAACATCGCCCGAGTGACGATTCAAGCATTGGCTGCAGTTTGCGGGGGGACACAAAGCCTTCACACGAATTCATACGATGAAGCATTGGGATTGCCAACCGAGAAGTCCGCCACAGTAGCACTCCGCACACAACAAATCATTGCTGAGGAAAGCGGTGCGGCTGATGTGGTCGATCCGCTTGGCGGCTCATACCACGTTGAGGCCTTAACAAAACGAATCCACGACTTGGCCCTGGAGCAAATACTGAAAATTGAATCTCTAGGCGGAGCTCTAAAGGCTATTGAGCAAGGATGGCAGCAGAGGGAAATTCATAATGCGGCATATCAGCATCTTAACGATGTTGAATCTGAATCGAGGCTGATTGTAGGCGTCAACCATGGGCTCATGGAAGATGATACTGAAACTGAAGTTTTGAAATTGGACCCTACTGTTGGAGACGAGCAATGCAGACGACTGTCCAAACTTCGCAGTACTCGTGATGCTGACCTCGTCAACCAATGTCTCGATAATGTTCGTAACGCTGCTCAATCAGGTGACAATTTATTCCCGCATGTCCTCCATGCTGTAAAGCATGACTGCACATTGGGTGAAATTATTCAAGCCATGAAGGATGTCTTTGGAACATGGATGGCTCCCAGCGGATTTTGAGGTGATGGAATGGATTTTGGCCCAATACAAATCGACCATATCGGCATCGCAACCCCCCAATTAGAATCGGGGAGCACATTCTGGAGGTTATTGGGTCTTAAGGAAGGACAAGAAGATGAACTAGTTTCAGACCAGGGCGTCACGACTCGCTTCTTTGCAACAGCACCGGCAAAGAAGGGCGAACACCCAGCAGAAATCGAATTGTTAGAGCCCACGGACGAGGATACACCCATTGGCCGCTTCCTCTCAAAGCGAGGCCCTGGCGTTCAACAAATTTGTTTCAGAGTTGGTAATTTAACGGGACTTATCGAACATCTCATGTCAAACGGAATCACGATGATTGATGAAACTCCACGAACTGGTGCAGGCGGTAAATCAATCGCCTTTGTCCATCCAAAATCTACCGGTGGAGTCCTTGTTGAACTTACGCAAGCATCATAATATTCCTCCGAGTCATTTGATTGATGCGAACCTGTGTTGACAACCTCATCGCTCTGCCACATATTGACGGGCCACGTATACGTGATGAGGTCGAATTCTTAGCAAGCCGTTTAGACATGCTACGCCAAAAGCGCCAAATTACAAATGAAGCATATCTCGATGCCGGCGCAATCCAAGGAGCGTTTTCAATGATTGGCAACCTCGTCGAGATGGGCGTACCTCAACGAGAAATATTCGCGGAACTCAAACAACAACTTTCTCGTGCTTGTAAACTTGAGACAAAATACCCAGGCTTGAATACAGCCATTGAAGACGGGCGTGCCTCGTGAGTGATACTATGTCGACTACGTTGCTGAGCATCCGTGGGGTGACGAAGAATTTCGCTGAAGTCGAAGCACTCAAAAAAATCGACCTTGACATTCATTCCGGTGAAATTGTTGGTCTTGTTGGGAGCAACGGTGCGGGTAAAACTACACTCTTGAGGCTCATGGCTGGAGTATACAGGCCAACGAACGGTAGCGTTGAGCTAAGTAACGGGAAACCAGTAGAAGAAATGCGGCAGGAACTCGGTGTCGTACCCGAATCCACTGGACTGTATTCGCGACTTACTGCATGGGAAAACATTCGCTACCACAGCCGGATGCATGGTGTCCGCGATGCTGTAGCATGGGCGCGTACCGAAAAATTCGCCGAACACCTCGACATGAAGGAAAACCTCAGTCGCCATACCAAGGGATTCTCACGGGGTATGCGGCAAAAGACAGCATTGCTCAGAGCGCTGGCGCATGGGCCGAATATTCTGCTGTTGGATGAGCCTACCGCAGGACTCGACATAACCAGTGCACGCACCGTTCGGGCGTTGGTGAGGCAATTACGCGACGAAGGTGGTACCGTCATTTATTCTACGCATCAACTCGCTGAAGCCCAACAAGTCTGCGACAGAATCGTCATCATTCACAACGGTGAAATCCGTGCTGATGGTTCGCCATCTGAACTTCTTTCCTCGACCGGCACAGAAAGTCTCGAAGAAGCTTACGTTTCATTAACCCTCGATCAAGCACGGCCGAGGCTTGAAGATGCTGACAAAGAAAGCGCATTGAGCAGTTGGTGGCGTCGGCTCTTCACACCACGCACACCTGCGACGACAATGGGGGGCTCGGAGGATGAGTGAAGGTGGAGGACGGCGAATACGCGCCATTGCGAAGAAGGAAGTGGTTGAATTTGCACGTGACTGGAGGACCATCATTGCAATTATCGTGATTCCGCTCCTCATGTTTCCGTTACTGTTTATTCTGTTCCCGGTGTTGCTTGAATCCGAAGCTGCAGAACTGGACGCACTCGAACTTGACGTTGTCGTGCAAAGTGATGATTTCCCAAGTGAATTACTTGATAATTTATCTGCAGTCAGTTTGTCCGTTACGCTTGAGCCCCTGCCGAATGTAACCAGTCTTTCTGAACCGAACAATGATTTAGAGCGCGTTAGAAACAGTTCCACCGATGCAGTATTGAGATTTGATTCCCGTAACGATACGTGGTCGTATGCAATTTTGCACCTCTCTACGTCCGAACGCTCCAATGAGGCACGTTTCCGACTCCTTTCCACATTATCGGACTGGGAAGATTCTGAGGTGCGCGAACGTATTTCAGACGGCGGGCTTGATGTGAATGCCACGCTCGATCCATTACGTTGGGATGGCGATATTGCGCAAGGAGATGTTGCAACATCTGGAGAGCAAGCAGGTATGGTGCTCTCATTGTTCATTCCGTTGGTGTTGGCCATCTGGACGTATTCAAGCGCCATTCAGCCATCAATTGATATGACTGCAGGTGAACGTGAGCGTGGAACACTGGAAGCGTTACTGTGCCTCCCCTGCACTCGGGTTGAGTTACTCATGGGCAAATGGCTGGCTGTAGCGACCATCACCGGAATCGGCGTAGTTTTGCAAATCTGTGGACTCTTGTTTGCAATTGGATATCTTGCCTCGTCCAGCTTCATCGGGTTGCCAAAACTCTCAATCGTCTCAGTTTGTCTCATTGTCCTGTCAATTCTCCTGTTTGCAGTTATGGTTGTTGCGTTTGAATTGGCACTCGCTATGCGTTCACACAGTGTAAAAGAGGCAGGAAGCATACTCGCTCCCGCCCTGATGCTGATCTTATTCCCTGCGTTGTTTACACAAGTCATAAATCTCGATGGAATAGAAGGATTTTGGTTTGCAATTCCTGTCGTCAATATATTACTTGCACTAAGGGAACTTTTGATGAATCGCGTCATTACTGAGCATGTAGTAATTTGGGTTGCATCATCACTGGTTTACGCTACACTAGCAGCCTACTATGCTTCACGGCAATTCAGTCGAGAAGATATCGTGACATCGTTATCATGAATGTTGTTGGAAGTGTGTGAGAGCATCTCGCACAATATCAATAATCGCATCGATTTCAGCAGATGTTATGTTGAAGTGTGGTGTGAATCTGAGAGCATTCGTGCCTCCGTGAATTACACCGAGGCCGTGCTTACGGCACCATGTTTCCACAGCGTCAAAACCTACGACTGGGAATTGGCTTGGCTCAAGTTCTGCACTGAGCAGTAGACCTGTACCCTGTACTTGTGTGATGATGCCGGGCATTTCCTCGGCGAGTGAATTGAGTTTTTCGACAAACTCGTCGCCTCGATCTCGAATGTTTGAACGCAATTCTGGCGTGATGAGATCAAGCACAGCGCATGCAGTTTCCAGCGCACGCGGATTGGTCGTCATCGTGTTGCCGTAGATGCCGACAACATAATTCTCAGAGGCTCGTTCGTTGAGACCAAGAACGGAAAGTGGGTATTGACCAGCGTTAAGTGCTTTCGACCATGTTTCCAAGTCAGGGCATTCAGCATCTTGGAAACCCTCGTAGTCAATGATGGAAAGGCACCCTTGCCCTCGAATCCCTGCTTGGATCGAGTCGACCAGTAACATTGAGCCATGTTCCAAAGTGAGTCGTCGAGCAGCATCATAGAACGAGCGTTCTACACACGAGCCCGGGTTACCTTCACCTTGAACCGGTTCGATTGCCATAAGTTCGATGAATACACCTTCTTTATCAGCATCTTCGAATGCTTTCTCCAATGCGCTCACATCATTTGCTGGGACGAGAATGAGGTTGTCACGGTCTCGGAAGGTTGCGAGATTTTTGTCATAGGAAGATTTGCAGGAATGAGAAATCTGTGCTGGGCGGTCGGTACGGCCATGGAATGCCTTTTCAACGGCCATGAGTTTGATTTCTTTACCTTCATGGGGGCCACCAGGGCCGGTCATTTTTCGTGCATTTACATCAGCGATGCGAAGGCTAACTGTGACCGATTCTGAACCGCTGTTCATGCAGATAAAACGTGTAAAAGGGCAGGAGCCTCGCGTGTAACCCAATTCCTTTTGCAAACGGGTTGCAAGGCGCTTGTGGCTGTAGGATGGCGTCATCACATTCGCCATAACCCAGTTTTGTGACATAGCGTTGATGACCTTGTCTGGGCCATGCCCGCTTCCGAGCATACCGTATCCGCCGTTATCGTGGAGTACCGCGCCGTGAGCAGTGACGATCCATGGCCCGCAAGCTGCAAGTGCGACGTAAGGATTGACGGTCGCAGGTGCGTAGAAATTAATGAAATCCGCTTGCAGGATTGGCACCAGTTCAGATTCTGGAAGAGACATCATTTCCATGCCGAACTCGCCACTGAGTACTTTTTGCCGTTCATTTGCTTCCTCAATGGCCATGCTAAGATGTGCATCGATAGACAAAAAATGTTTGATCATGTGATCAGACATGCCAACAGTGTCTCTGTCTGGCGCGAGGCTGCGTAGATTGAGGAGTTTGGAAAACGCCTGTAATGTCGACTGTGTCATCATTCTACGGTCAACCATGGGGCTCTTTGAACATTCGCCAGATAAAACTCGAAATCATCGAAAATACAACATCTTTGCTATTACTGTAGTATTACTATACGAATATTTATATGAGGTTCGCTCAAGGTTAGCATGTGCCAAAGATTTCACTTGACATGCCGGCAGAGTTGGTAGAAGACTTGCGAAAGCATGTGGGGGACGAGCACAAGTTTGTGAGTCTAGCAGATGCTGTTCGAACCGCTTGTCGAAAACTCCTCGACCAGTTGGATGAAATTGATGCGCGGCACGGTAGGTAATTGATATGGTGACAAAAGAAGAAGCAAAACAGGCAGTCAAGACCCTACTCGGGTACTTGGAAGATGATGCAGAACGTGAGGGTTTGCTGAAGACTCCGCAACGAGTCATCGATTCATGGGATGAAATATTCTCGGGTTACTCAACCGATACTGAGGAACTCCTCCAATCGACGTTCAATGGTGAAGGGTATGACGGGATAGTTCTGCTCCGTGACATCGAATTTCATTCGACATGCGAACACCACCTTCAACCATTCAGTGGCCGGGCGCACATTGCATACATCCCAGTTGATCGAATTGTCGGAATCAGTAAACTTGCTCGAATCGTAGATGCGCATGCGCACAGACTACAAAATCAAGAACGCATTACAAAAGGAGTCGCAGATGACCTCGAGCAACATCTACAGCCACTGGGTGCAGCAGTTATTCTCGAAGCATCGCACGGATGTATGCGGTGCCGAGGCGTTCGGAAACAAAATTCCATCATGACTACATCTGCAATGCGTGGTGTCTTTTTCGACAAGCCAGAGGCTCGACAAGAATTGATGCAGCTCATCCACTCCCGGCCACTGTGAGTGATGTGCATGGCTGAGAATCAACTTGAGAGATCCGACGTTCTTTCCGAAGACGCTGATTCTGATTTGTCAAAGGTCTACAATATTGTTGAAATATTTCACTCTGTCCAAGGTGAGGGCGTACATGCAGGAATACCTCATGTCTTCATTCGTTTTGGTAAGTGCAATCTTCAGTGTGAGTGGTGCGACACTGATTTCGAAACATTCGAGGAAATGACTGCAGCACAAATCGTGTCTCAAGTGTCACAATTTCCCAGCAAGCGCCTCATTTTGACCGGTGGAGAACCTATGCTTAACGATCTGTGGCCTCTGCGACGCTTGTTCAAAACAAGAGGGTACACGCTCTCATGTGAATCAAATGGTACGATCGAAATCCCTGACGGACTTCTGGATTGGATCTGCATCTCGCCAAAGGACCAAATGTACCCTCAAGTGAAAATTCGGCAGCGGAAGGGCGACGAACTCAAGTGCGTCTATGTTGGTCAAGATCTATCCATGTACGATGAACTCAAACTAGGTTTTACTCATCATTTTCTTCAGCCGTGTTACATGGACAATGAATCTGTTGAATGGAACGGTAAAAATTTCGCATTGACTGAAACAGTCGTTAAAGAGAACCCTACCTGGAGACTTAGTTTGCAGACGCATAAGTGGATGGGAGTGGATTAGATGAAAAGAGCTGTAATTTCACTGTCAGGTGGCATGGATTCGACTGGATTATTGATGCGACTGCTGGCGGACGGGTATACTGTTGATTGCATCTCATATGAATACGGGCAAAAGCACAGTATCGAGCTTGAACGCGCATTGAAGAATATTGCGTACTTGTCAGAAAACGGAATCAATGTAACACATACACTCATCGATTTGTCAAGTGCGATGGGTGCTTTTGACAGTTCCTTGTTGAAAGGAGGTAGCGAAGTGCCCGAAGGCCATTACGAAGAGGAACAGATGAAATCTACTGTCGTTCCGAATCGCAACGCCATATTCGCATCCATCGTTTATGGCTATGCTCTTTCCCTCTCCAATCGCGAACAATGCGATGTCGAAATAGCCCTCGGAGTCCACTCTGGCGACCATGAAATCTATCCTGATTGCCGACCTGAGTTCTATTCTGCGTTGAACCATGCTTTTGCAACCGGTAACTGGGGCAGCGAGCGCGTTTCATTCACACTTCCATACATCGATGGTGACAAAACAACTATTCTGGCCGACGCAAGAAATGCGATTCAAGATTTAGGTCTCGATTTCAACACGGTTTTTGCGAACACGAACACATCTTACAATCCAGACAAAGATGGTCGAAGTTCAGGAGTTAGTGGAGCAGATATTGAACGAATTCTGGCATTCCATTCGATCGGTGAAATCGACCCAGTTGAATACCAAGACTCTTGGAGCGTGGTTTTGGAAAATGCCCTTCGGGTCGAAAAGGAGCATAAAGAAAAGCTGTACAGAGAGCGTTTGACTGATGAACAGTATCATGTGACGCGTGAAAGCGGCACTGAGCGTGCGTTTACTGGAATCTACTGGGATGAGAAACGAAACGGAGATTATTTTTGCATCTGTTGTGGACATCTTTTATTCACGTCAGATATGAAATTCGATTCCGGCTGCGGTTGGCCTTCCTTCCACACCGAACACCCGGATGCAGGAATACGGCACATTGACGATTTCACACATGGAATGCACCGTATTGAAGTCCAGTGTAATCGGTGCGATGCGCACCTCGGCCATATCTTCAATGACGGACCAAGAAACCTTGGCGGCCTCCGCTATTGTATTAATTCCGCATCACTAAACTTTGAGGAGATGGAAGAATGACCACACGGATTAGAAGATATGTAGAGACGGATACTGGACATCGAGTGCCGAACCATAAGAGCAAATGCAGGCACATGCACGGTCATAGATACAGATTTGAAGCAGAAATCGAAGGCGATACAGTCCAAGAATCGGGCGTCAGCGAAGAAGGAATGCTGATGGATTTCTCAGATGTGAGTTCGATATTAATGGAGTATGTTCATGATGTCATCGACCACGCATTTGTGGTCTATGAGGGTGATACTGACGTACTCAAAGCATGTGAGATTATGGGGCCAGACCACCGTACTGTGGTTGTGCCGTTCATCCCAACTGCGGAAAATTTGGCGAAATGGGCATTTGAGCAGGTAGAGCCGCACATCACATCAGCATACGGTAATGCGTTGAAATTAGTAGCAATGCATGTTCGGGAAACACCCAAGAGTATCGCATCGTGGATACCTTAGTTACTCTTCTTCAGAAGGCGTGATTTTTCGACGACGTTGACTCTTCCAACCGTCGTTTCCTTCAACATACTGCAAAGCAGTGGTTGCGTCTAATATCCCACCGATGAGCCGTGTTGCCTCGTCTTCGGTTGGCATCGATCGCATTATGCTCCTCCGAAGATTCTGGCCAAAACTCTCTCGACGTTCATCGTTACCCGGTAATGCTGCACCGAATTCCTTGATACCTTTGTTCAATATGCTACGTAATGTTGGATTCAAACTTCGTTCGAGAGGCACAATATCGGGAATCCCGGAGTCCGTTCCCTGTGACGTTAACACAGTCCTTCTGTGTAACTCGTAGACACATGCGTTGACTGCATGAGATAGGTTCGCTATTGGATAACCCTCCCAGGTGGGAAGCGTGACTAAAAAGTCACACATTCCCAACGATTTTGTTGACAGTCCTTTTCCTTCCTCACCGAAAATGAGTGCTATGGCGCCATCAAAAGTTGCCAGTCGTTCTGCCATCTCCCAAGGGTAGGTGAAGTGACGGAAGTTCGTTTTAGCACCTATCTCACGTTTACCCGATGTACCTACGAGCATGGAACAATCTGCAGTTGCATCTTCTATTGAGGCGTGTACTGAGCATGTATCCAGTACTCGCCCAGCGTGTTTAGCCCGGTTACGTGCCTCAACATCGTCTGGAGCACACTGTGGATTTACCAGTCGCAGTGATGTGAATCCGTAATTGAGCATCGTCCGACATACAGCTCCGAGGTTACCCGGGTGCGTAGCACCTACCAGCACAATATGAAGCGAGTATGCTCGACTTGGCAGAGGAATGCGTTGGCGATCGCCCATTTTTACTCCTCCTCGGTTGAATCCTGGAGTTTCGATGTGAACTCGATGATCCATCGTGGGTTGCATGGTTGATAGAGAAAGAAAAGATATCCGCTGTCTTCTCTGTCTTCCATAACAAGAGAGCGTTTACGCACACCGTATTTATTGCGGAGGTGCAAAATCAGTGCTTCAAGAACATCCTTATCCTGATGGTGAACGGACACGGGAGTGCGGTCCCAATTGACGCGCACGGCCACTTCATCGCCTCATTCAGTCGACTCTGCGCTGACGGTATCGGGTGACATACCCGGCAATCCAGTTGCGCAGTTTCTTTGACTCAACATCAGTAAGTTGTTGCACCATTTTCTTGTTGTGTTCAAAGTCTTCGGTGAATTTCTCACCGTGGTCTTCAACAAGATGGATAGCGCGAATTTTGATAAAACTTGGTCGAATATTTCCCATAAGTATCACTCCTCAAACAATTTGACTTCGATCGGAATATCTGGTTCATCGTGGCGAGTCACCTGAAGACGAATCTTTCGAGGTGGATTCTCAATCCCACGGGACCAAATCTTTTCATTGACGCTTGGGTCAATCCAAACTTCTTCATCCTCTCCAACTTTGAGGTGGTGGATGACATGTTCGCGAATAATTTGGATTGCACGTGGTGCACGCTTGTAGCGGGTAATGCCCCATGCTTTGCGGAGGGGAACGGTAAGTTCTGATTCGTTTGCTCGTACCATATTTTTCACCCTCATCGTTGGAGCTTACTACGGCGCCAGTGGTGTCGCTTTGGGTGCGACACAGTGTTTCGGTCGGTCTTTAGCATGACCCAAACTGGGACACGCCGATTCTGCTTCCCCACTTTCATGAGGCGTATTTTTTTTGCTGCTGGTTTATTTCTTGACATGTTCGAGCACCTTCTCAGATTCTTCGGATGGACGCACTACGGCGGCTCTTGGATTGTGATTGG
>JAQXFL010000156.1 GCA_029250345.1 Candidatus Poseidoniaceae archaeon | reverse complement strand
CCAATCATTACCCCTTCAAAGTAAGTAATAGCATCTTCATATGCAGGATTTCCATTTCCGATCCATCGGTCAAGGTAACCAACGGCACCATCTGCAAGATCAAGTGGGTCTGGTGTTTCATCGGTCATGAAATCAACCCATTCATAGACATCTCTTCCGTTCAACCAACCTCCGCTGGCAGATACGCCGTTTTCTTCGGTTAAGTCCGCTCTTTGTGGGCGCTCTGTCGACAGTTGCACAACAGAAACATCCCCACCTGAAGAAGGGCCAGGGGCAATCCATGGCCACATACCACCTGCATCTTCGTTTGGAACAATCGAGACACTGGAGCCTTTGGAACCGTCGAGAATCCAATCCATCCAAGATTCATCAGCAGCGCGGATTGGCCAGTCGGAACGTGCATATTCGCCGACGAGGAGTACGATGTTCGGATTTCTTGGTGGAAACAGTACATTTACGCTTTGAGATTGACCGGCTTGAATGTCAAACACAGTGCCGTTTTGAGCCCTCATTGAACCCATGTCTTGAATGAAGTATGGAATGAAGACAGAGAGATCAACTTCAGCGCTAAGTGTGATTGATTGCCAAGCGCCACCCTGCAACGATTCCGCCTCTACTACCACGAGGTCGGAAGCCTTAGGAGAGTCGTTATCGTTCTCGCCAAAGCAACCAGCAAATGTGGCCGAGAACATCAACAAAATCAGCAATATTGCTCGTGTGTATCCACTGCCCATGACCATTCCAACCTGCGGTTGTTGTTGAATCCGACGGTCTCCGTACCTTGACTTCCGCACACCGGAAACTGGCTTCCAATAAAGGGCGAAGCGTTAAGAGGGGCTGAGCGGCCGATTTACTCATGGCAACGGTTCGATTGGACCAAAAGAGCCGGGCGCTAACCCGAGCAATTCCTAACACGTTTGACCGTGCTTTGGCAAATTTCTTTGGAACCGGACCAACCGATATTGAGTTGGCAAAGCAGCAACACAGGGCCTACAGACAAGCGATGCTTGACGAAGGAATCGAAGTAACTGTTCTGCCATCGGACGCAAATCACCCCGATTGCACATTCGTCGAAGACCAAGCGGTCGTTATAGACGGGCATGTTCTTCTTCCAGTGCCCGGCCATCCTTCACGAGTCAATGAGCAACCGCCAATTGCAGAATTCATTACCCGACAACTTTCCGGTACGAAAATCTGTAGAATGCACGGTGATGCACGGATGGATGGAGGAGACATTCTCCGCCTCGGAGACTTGTTCTTTGTAGGGCGTTCTTCACGCACGAACGATGCAGGAATCGAAGAGTTGCGCGATTTACTCACCCACCTTGGCCACCAACTACGGGTCATTGACATTCCAGACCACGCCTTGCACCTCACCAGCATCAGTTCCACCCCCACTGACACAGTGATTCTCGCCCCAGAAGGATTCTTGCCAAAAGATGCATTTGGTGAATTGCCTGAAGGATGTGAAGTTTTGTGGATGCCGGCCGAGGAAGTCTATGGCTGCAATACCATTGGACTGCCAAGTGGAAAGGTCCTGCTGGCTGAAGGATACCCGAATGTGCTGCAAGCGGTTATTGATCTCGGTCTAGAGCCAGTTGTTCTCGACATGAGTCAAATCCGTGAAGCCGATGGCTCCTTGACTTGCTGCTCACTGTTCTTCTGATTATTCAAATCGAGCATCAGGCGAATGGACGATTGAATACCAATGTTCGAGTTGCTCAGCCGTTTTATTTTCCACCGTGCAACGGTAGAGGTTTTCAGGAAAAGCACCTGTAGCAGAATTGTCTGCAAAAACCACATCATTTTTTGAAGGAAACACGGCGAATGTTTTGGTATGGTCCTCATACAACCCAATTTCAAATCCAATCCACACTTCGCCCTGCCGGGTTAAATGTTCAAACATTTCAGAGTGCAGGAAACTTGCCAGGTCTTCAGAACTGTGGAATGAGCACAACATCGAGAGTGTATTCATCAACCCCAGCGATTTGTCCGATAACCCCTCGGGAACACCACCAAGTTCCTGTGATTTAACCATCGTGAACTTCGGTGAACCATCTGCCATACCTACGGCACTTCGCCCATGGACATAACCCTAACCAAATCTTCACCACGGAAGCATTTCACCATCGTATTGTACAAACTCTCCGGTGTTTTCAAGGGTTCTCGATGCCAAGACATTCCGCATACCGGCGACACTTTCAGGGATTTCTACTGGCGCTCTGTCGCCACCCATGTCTGTTTTCACCCACCCGGGATGAAGGATAACAAAGGAGATATTGTCTTCCAATGCTTCCTTTTTCATTGATACTGTGAACATATTAAGCGCAGTTTTACTCGCTCTGTAAGCATACGAACGCCCCATTTGGCAATCGTCAATTGAAGCCATTAGACTGCTGATCATGGCTACTTTGGTTAATGAGTTATGATTCATTTTCGTGTAGAGTGATTTAACCACTCGAACTGGCCCAAGCGCGTTGATGTCAAGAACTTCAAGCGCCCATTTATCATCGATTTCAGATAGGTTTCTCCATCGACCATCAGCCACTCCTGCGTTGTTTACAAGGAGGTCAATTTTCTGTGGTGCGTTTTCCGCAAACAGCTGAACGGAGTCATTTGATTGCACATCGAGAACATGTGTGGTTAAATTTTCACACGCTAAACTACTTAATCTACCGGGTTCACTTCGATATCCAGCATACACTTGCCACCCATCTTCAAGCAACTGATGTGTCCATTCCGCTCCTAATCCCCTGTTTGCTCCAGTTACTACTGCGACTCGCATAGTGTTTCCATTTCTCATTGGCTCAAGAACCTTTCAAATTCAACGCATGAAATCGATAGCGTATACATATCTCAGTAATACGTGTATTACGGCCATTTCGTAGGTGGAGTTCTTGAGGGGTCAGCCTTTGGGACAAGTGATACCATGTCCGAAACACCAAACAACTTCTTCCTTCGCAAGTGGGTTATGCGCCAATATTGGCGTATGCAGCAGTCACAAGCAGTCGTCAGTTTGATTCTTTGGGGGACGACAATCACCCTCCTTGTTTGGCCGCTGATCGATTGGCGATTTACATCTTCTTGTGATTCAGGCGTCTGTTTTCCAGTAGAAGTTGGGCCTATTTCAAGCACATATATTGCCCTCATAATGATTTTCTTTTCCGTTATGCTCGCTGTCCTAACAATAGGTTTTCTTTATGATCGGGTGTTCTCACTGTGGACAGAATGGCGCAGTGTGGACATGGAAAGAAACCCATACGTCACCTACGCACTTTCTCCTATATGGGCCCTGTCGTTTGCCCTACAGGCTGAAATTTTGAAAAGAACTTCCCCAGATGATGAAGACATGGTTAAGCAAGCAGACTGGTATCTCAAATGGTGTGAAACATACACAGAGGGAGAGATGTTCGCTCGAGCAGTTCAACAATGGGACAAAGATTTAGGAGAGACTCCAACGTTTTGGTTCACCACTGATGAAGCCATGCAACGTGCTCGTGAAATTAAGATCGAAGACGAGGACTGAGTAACCCTCAACGTCGTCTTCCGCCACCGCTACGTCCGCCGCCACCGCTACGCCCACCGCCACGGCTTGAACCGCCACTGCTGCGGCTTGAACCACCACTGCTACGGCTTGAACCGCCACTGCTGCGTCTTGAACTGCTCTTTCTGCTCGTTGATGGATTGTTCGAATTGTTGTTACTGTTGCCCATGTAGTAGTTGTTTTGCTGATAGCCACCTTGGCCACCTGGATAATATCCGTTGTTGTTGTTGTTCCACCCACCATTGTTTCCGTAGTTTCGCCTCATACTCACTCCAGACGAACCACTGCTTGCACCTCGAAAAATGAAAAACCCAATAGCGCCGAAAACACCGAGACATCCAAGGCAAGCCACTATGCTAAAGAGGCCATCTCCGAGATCCGAGGATTGCATGTCTTCTTCATCACCGTTTAGGCGCGGCGGATTGTACCAGTCCTCCTGAAATGGTTCAATATCCGGGTTTTCAAACCAGAACTCATCAACATCGTTCGACAAGGAAGTCACCATAGACAGAATTGCACTGGACCAGTTGGAATTATTGAGGTCTGTGAATACAGTATCTGGTAAATCTTCTTCCCATTCCTCGAGAACATACCAATACTCCCACCAATGCTCTCCTCCAGTATAAGCCCAATCATAACCATCACCCGATTGGTTGGTGGCAATGAGCAACAACAAACCGTCCCGGTAATCTTGGTCACCAATTCTCCATTCATTGAACAAGTCAACAGCGTAGTCGCCGAGAGACATGTTTGTGTCGTTTTCAGTGGTGAAATCTGCGGTAGAATTGATTGTTACAACAACCAGTACGGTGCCAGTGTTGAATTCGAGATCATCGGATACTTGGTTGATGTCGCGTTTCTCATCAAGACTGAGTA
>JAQXFL010000128.1 GCA_029250345.1 Candidatus Poseidoniaceae archaeon | reverse complement strand
ACTTGCGACGTACAACATTGTCGAGTCAATGCGCCGTTGCGATGTCAAGAAGATTGCCTTCGCATCATCATCGGTCGTTTACGGAGAGAATGCTCCTCTTCCAACACCAGAAAACCACGGGCCTTGCATGCCAATTTCTCTGTACGGTGCAAGCAAGCAAGCCGGTGAAGGCCTCATCAGCAGTTGGGTTGGGACGTTCGGATTGCAGGCATGGATTTTCCGTTTTGCAAATATCATTGGCACCCGTGGTACGCATGGAGTCATCTTTGATTTCATTCACAAACTGAAGTCGGACCCAACGAGGCTCGAAGTTTTGGGTAACGGCCGACAAGAGAAATCGTACATGGAAGTTGAGGATTGCGTTGATGGGTTCCTTCATGTCATGAAACACACCGATGAGCCGCTGAATTTATTCAACCTCGGTTCGCACGATACTGCCTCAGTACGTCGTATCGCAGAAATAGTGGTTGAAGAAACAGGCTGCCACGATGCATCCATCGAATATACCGGTGGGGATCGCGGATGGGCTGGTGACATCCCTCGAGCAATGCTTGGGATTGATAAGATGCTTTCCTCAGGATACGATGTACGCTACAACAGCGAAGACGCTATCCGTCACACTGCTCGCGCACTCATCGAAGAAATTGGAATGCCAGGGAGATGAAGAAATGAAACACATATACGATGATGAAGCCGATATTCGTACAAAAGCCGCAATTCGGGTTATGAGCCTGTTTTTTGTTGGCTTAATTATAATTGCAGCCACAACCAGTCCAGTTGCGACTGGAACAAAAGCCGGTGAAAGAGCGCCTGCCTTGGAAGGTAAATTCTACAACGGCAGCGGAGGCTGGACCACATTCAATCTCGAGTCCTACTGGGATTCAAACTGGAAAGAAGGTGATGTATCGGGGCAGTGGGTTGCTCTGGAATTCATGGACACCGATTGTCCATATTGTGTTCGCTCTGCGGAAGATATGTCTCAAAACTCTGCTGATTTCGACGGAAGCAATCCTCAATGGGACGGAGCCATTGTCAACTTTATCGCAAGTGTAACCGAACTCGACATAAGCGGTCATGACTCAAGTAGAGCCGAAATCGTTGCATTCCGTGACAAAACAGCTGATTCCGGTCAATCTTGTGCAAGTTCAGATTGTGGCAATCGCCCGGGAGCAGCACACGCCTTCCCTTACATCGATGACCTCGATCAGGACAACATGAAGAAGTGGAAAGTAGGAGGCACTCCAAGTTATTACCTCATTCAACCAGACGGAATTATTGCTTGGAGTTCGTCCGAAAATCAAGGAGAGGATTTGCGAGATGCAATCCTTGGACTGGTCACACGAGAGAGTGCACAAACGGAAGGTGCTTGAAATGGATTCAAACATTCAACTCATGCTTTATCTTGTACCTACACTTATCGGTTTCATCCTTGTTCTTCCAATTGGAAAGTTTTTGGCAAACCCTCTGTCTCAATCGCTCCCCTATCTGGCAACTGAACGTGGACGCCTCTTTTCGGGTCTGATTTTGACTGGAGTGGCTGGCTTTGCCGTATCCATTCAAACCCTGTGGATTTCTTCCAAAGTCAGCGAGGGTGGAAATTTTTGTGCTTCGAATACAGTCTTTTCCTGTGATGATGTTATTGGAAATGCGAACTACAATGTGGACCCGTTTTTTGGCCTTCCATGGGGTGGCATCGGAGCAACTGCGTTCTGTGTCTTCCTCTATCTTGCCTACTCGTCTTCACTTGAACCGAACTCAGAATGGGTCGATAATTACCTCAAACTCGGTACGGCTCTCACCTTTGGTGGATTCTTCGTGATTGCACTGCTTATCTCTTACGAGTTGGAAATGGAAAAGATATGTCAATACTGTACCACTGCACACATCGCAAATGTGGCTGCATTTGTTGGTTTTTATCGCCTCATGAAACTCAATGATTCCGGTGAATGGAACCAAGACAGTTGATGTGCATGGATCGAGAAACCACCTTTTGGAGTGTCGTCACGGCCATGGCCCTCGCTGCTCTTCTTATCCTTCTAGCAAACGACAAAGGATTGTTCGACAAAGAAGTCGACTCATCCAGCGAGCAGGTCTCGAATCAAGACGAACAGGATGACGCTGGGTCTCAAACTTCGTTGAACTCTACCGCCGATACTCCTGACCCACTGGCATTGGAGTGTTTAGATCACGACGGTTTAGCCAGGCATGACCATGTCTCACTGCGAATTTTTATCGACGGTGAACAGTACACCGTTGAATCTGCAGTTGGAATTCAAACAGATGTGTGCAACGGTAACGAGAATTACATGCATGCGATTCACACACACGACGACTCAGGGCGTCTGCACATTGAGTTGAACGAACCCGGAGAGGTTTCTCTTGGCGTCTTCTTTGATATCTGGGGACACCATTTTGATGAATCTGGAATTTTTGATTATCGGGCAAACTCCACTCACGAGATGGCAATGCACGTGTTTGCATCAGACGAGACTGCCGCCGAGGAGAACCTTGTGTCCACTTTCGACGATTATTTGGTCCAGAACGGAGAGATCATCGAAATTCACTATCGGCTTCGTGCAGCTTAAGGAGTGAAGCATCCTTCAAAGAAGTTTGAATCTGCAGTTTCTTTGATTTCCTCCATCCTGTGGAGCGTTACATCAATGCGTTCGTTGCTGACGTAAGTTTGTCTCAGTTCATCAAGCAAACTCTTCTGCACTGCGCTTTCGTCTTCACCAAACAGTATGTTGAGGTGGTGGTGTTCTTCATCGTCTACAACGACTGTGTATTCTACAGCCCACTCCTTGAGCGGTCTGCCTTGGTCCCATGTTACGTCTTCCCATGACTCTGCCATGGTAATACATTGTCACGGTAGGTTATGAATCCTCGCTTGAATTGTCTCACAATACTTCCGGTATCGGGTGTGCAGTTGCCCGATTCAGTATGGAATAATCACTCTTTGGGGGTTTTCGAACCTTTACGGGGCAAAATGGCGAATATTCCGGCACCTGCAGCCAGCGCCAATAAAGTCAAACTGCTGGAGCTTGAATCGAGGGTTTCTCTGGCACGGAAGGCTAACTCGACAGTGCCGATGGTTCCAAGCCCTGCCTCTCCGTTCGAAATTGCCTCAACTGTATGTTCATGAATCAATACAATACTAAACTCATCAAGGTTTTCGAATGTTATAGAGAAGTCACTTATGCAGGATTCGTTGACTGATGCGGAAATCACACCGTACTGGTTCACAAGGGCCGTTGAGTTGAGGTCGCATTCAGCAGTCGCAACGACCACACGATCACGTGTATCTCCACCGGGATTTATCGCTTCTTTCGGTACAGATTTAACGTGATGTAACACGAGAAAACTCAATTGGGTGTTTTCGAGTTGTTCATGTTCTGTATCGAAAGAAACAATCTGGGCGGTGGTTTGGTTTTCAGTTTTGACCACTTCAAATTGGAGGGTTGAAGTGCCCTGTCGCTTGAGTTCAGCATCGAGAATGTCGCGTTGGACATCACTCCAAGCATCGAGTCCAGTACGTGGGTTTTCACCTTCAACAAAGAACGTCGGCGTAGAGAGGGATGAACCATGAATCAATCCAAGACGATCAATCCTGTGTTGCGACGCTTCCGGTTGGAATGCATCTTCACCATCCGTAGGATGATAGGCAACCATGGCGATTCTCGAACCATGAGCGTCAGCAACTCCCATGAGGTATGGGTCAATTTCAGCGCAACTCGGACACCACGTAGTTGTCACTTCTTCAACGAGGAGGCTTCGTCCCATTTGGCTCGATTGAACCGGTACATCCAACGGAATTGACGGTTCGATAACCTCAGCTTGCACCAATCCCCCGCCGCTGCCGGCACCTAAGAGGCTCAACAGAGCAAACAAAGCAAAAGCCGTTGATTTCACCAAAGTTCCCCCCTCATGCTCCTGCCAACATGCCGACCCCCTTCATCCCTTTGTTGCAGTCTCATTTTGAAGGGAGGTTTCTTCAACAGTGTGTTGCGAGAGGACATTGGAGGACTTCTCATGGCAGACCACTGGATTGAAAATCACAAACGTGATTCATGGCGACGTCAAGCCAAAGCCAGCGGCTACCGTGCCCGTTCAGCCTTCAAATTAAAGCAAATTCAAGAGCGGTTCAATCTGCTGAGAGAGGGTGACATCATCCTCGACGTTGGTTGTCATCCGGGTGGCTGGGCGCAAGTAGCGACTGAAATTGTTGGAGACAGCGGTTGGGTGATTGGCGTGGATTTAGAAGCATGCCAACCCGTCGAGGGCTCAATTTTACTCGTTGGAGACATTACCGAACCGCATACACAACAGCGTGTCCTTGAAGAAATGAAAGAACGACCGTTGAACTCGATTATTTCAGACATCTCCCCAAACATCACTGGGAAGTGGGATATGGATCAAGCAGTTGCCATGACCTTAGTTGCCCTTGTCTATGATTTTTCACTCCCATTGCTCTGCAAAGGTGGCTCTTTTGTTACCAAACTGTTTCAAGGAGTCGGCGTTGAGGAATTGATACAAGTCGTCAAACCCTATTTTTCAGATGTCCGTCGTTTCTCACCACACGCATCCCGCAACTCGTCTTCTGAAGTTTACTTGATCTGTCGAAACTACATGCCTTGGAAATTCAAGAAAACCAGCATCCTCGAAAACTATGAGACTGCACTCAACGTCAAACTTGGTGGCGATGACATTGAGGAAGCACCCGAAATTGTGAAATCTTCCTTTTCCGTACGCAAAAAGAAGACAACCGAATAGTTTGATGAGGTTTGAAGGATTTTCTCCGCTCTATGGAAGAATCCAATGCTGTGAGTAAAGCACAGAAAATCAAACATGCACGCCAGAAAGTTATCGACCTCTCCGCCCATTCACCTGTTCGCCGGCTTGAACTGGTCATGCTCCGAATCTATCCGCGCCGAATGGTCTATTCCGAACATTATGTTGGTCCGGTGGCTGCAGCGTGTGGGCGCGATGAGACTGGCATTGTCGGGGTAATTCTTTGGAACGAGCAAATCCAACGCGTCAATGTTGGAGACATTCTCGTCATTGAATCCGGTTGGTGTCGTGAAAAAAACGGCGAACTGGTCGTTAGTACGGGGAAAAACGGTCGCCTCTTTGTCCTGCGTTAAAACGAGATTCATGTCACTGGATGCGTGTAGGCTGCAAGGTAATCTATGCCCTCACCTGAGGTGATTCGGCACGCAACCATAAAGAAGGGGAGGGCGTGGGCCATTTGTTCCTGAGGACTTATTATGACTGACCGAGCAGTAAATTGCACATCATCCGGTGTTCCGCTTGAAGAAACTGGATCAACTTCCTTCCCATGCCCTGGCTGCGATGCAGCTATTGGCCGCAGCCCACGCTGTCGAAACCAAGGTGTTGTCTACACCTGTCCGAACTGCCAATACCAGGGGCCCTGAGGTGATAGCATGGGTATGGTAGCAATGACTTACAAAATCAATCCCGATGCAGATGTTGAGGATGTTAACGCTGATGCCATTGCGGCTTCTGTCCAAGCACTTAGCGACGATGTCTACAACGTCCAATCTGTCGAAGTTAAGCCTCTGGCTTTCGGACTCAAATTCGTTCAAATCCACGTCGTCATGAACGACGGGGAAGGTCTCGCTGATGCACTGGAAGCAAAGATTTCCGAAATCAGTGGCGTTGGAGAAATTGAAGTTCTCTCGATGGGACTTCTCTGAACCGCTTGCATTGGTGCAACCTGCACCGGATGAGCTTTCGTAACAAGTCAGTTGCGTAGCTTCTCTTGAGTCGTTCGAGAATTATGTGCTGTTTCACAATTGATGCAGCGGGCATCTCATGAACTCACGCAACAAGGTTGTAGCATAACTTCCAGATGCAAGAGTGAATCTGAAACGAATGCATGCACCTTCGGGATGCCATCTGCTGTTCTCAGTTGGCCCGGATTTCCACCGCTCGCCCATGGATTCGTCATCTGCGAGCGGTACATTGTCAACACTCAATTCGTTGAAACTGGTAACCAACGATCGCCGAGTCCCACGAGTCGATAGACGGGGGATCGCTTCAACTTTCCAATCCATGTCAGTCAAGCCCATGGTGTTGATGACTTGCTTTTCGATATCGCCGCTTTTGCCTTCACAGGTTTTTATTTCAGTTCCAGGGAGTGGTCCAGTTGGTGATAGTCTTCCGAGTTCGCAATTCCGAATAATTCGAGGCAATGTACGTTCTTCAACCACAACACAACTCGATGCGTCCAGTTGGCCTTTCTCATCGATTCGTCCAACCATGTCACCTGCTACAGGCCAACTGATGGGATGTTTGGCGGCTAGCCTTGCATGAAGTGATTTGTTGAACACAACCGATTGGAGAGCGTGAACGGTCATCAACTGCAGGTTGCCTGGGAGTTTACGGAATGCACCGATGTAGTCGTCAGGGCGATGGAGGAGGTGCTCGACCATTTTGCGTTCAAAGCCCAACCATCGTGGAGCGAGTTCGAGTCCTTCTTCAGTCGGTCCGTTTTCGCGGACATGTGCTCGGAAGGCAGCGACATCCTCGTTTTCAGACTCTCCTTCCATGGCAATGTAGGTGAGAGCAGCTTGTTTCCAGTCGCCAGCGATGACGTGCCGTCCAACTTCTGCCGTAACCGGACGGCCCGAGCCAAATCTCTGTGGGCCAATCCAATTCGGGAATTTGTTTTCGCCGAGTTTGGAAGCCATTTCTTCTTGAATCAAGTTCACTTGTTCAAGAGCATCTTCAACAGACATCGGAGAGCCGTCTTCATTTGCACAGCCACGGACAACGATGGTGAAGCGATTTCCTCGGTGGTTTCCGAATCCAATTTTCTGATGGGTACGGCCAATGACCTCGATTTCTACATCAGGGATTTCGACGGCCGCAACTTTGGCTTTTGGTGCATCGATCACAAACAATTGTTGGGTGACAGCACGCTTGTCTTTCGTTCCAGCAAAGAAAATACGATTACGTGGAATCGACAGCGCTTTTGCCAATGTGTTGCAAAAACGATTTGTTTCCCAGTTTGTCAACATGATTTTGGCAACTGTGAATCTTCCTTTGTTGTCCAAGTGTACCGCTGTTGATATTTCTTCAACACGGAAGTCGGTGACCCGTGCTTTGAGTACGCCACCAATGCCCTTGGTTGCGGTAGCGTAGCCGTCAAGACCGATGGATTCTGCTAAAGAATCCGTCCATGTTGTCACTGCAACACCCCATTCAGAGGCTGATACTTTCGAATTCCGAAGAGATACCAGCAACGATGTCCTTCAGAACTTTTTCTGAGTTGTTCTTTCCAGCGGTTCGGATGTAGAATTCAGGGTCATCCAGTTCAGGGTGGCCAGGGAAGTAGTTTGCGTAGTCTATTTTGCTGCTGCTGTTGAGTCGCTCACGAAGCATTTGCAAAGCTGTGTGGCTCTCGCCGATGACTCTCAATCGAAGTTCATTTTTTTCTTTAAGGAGGACTTTGACAGGCATTGCAATCGTTCTTGCCACCTGCCTACTTGTTTTGAACCTTCTCCTGTCGCCGAGGTGAACGAGAAAAGAAAACGCCATCGCTGGAATACTTTGAGAGAACACCATTCACCGTACAAATCAACCACGCCTCTTTTTTACTGTCTTGGCATCGCACGAACAATGGATACATCTGCGTTGGAGGAACGGATGGCCCTTTGGTCACCACGCTTCAAACAGTGGACTCCAGCAATTCTGGTCGTAGTCGTCTTGTTTACTGTTGCCATTAGCGCACATTTGGTCGTATCGCCGCCGACGTTCAATACCGATTTAGGAGATTTCGCACCGGAATCGGATTCACGTGAAGCTCACGATCGAATTCACGAGCATTTCCCTGACGAGGCTCGTCCGCTTTTCATTCACGTCACCGCCGACGATGGCAGCAACGTACTTTCTATAGAACACTTGAAGACGATGGATGAACACCTGCATTACATGGAAAATCAATCCGAAAAGCGTCAAAATGCAGTTGCCGTTTGGACGACCGCTCCAGGAATCGTCCAATTGGCCCTCGACGAGGAAGGTGGGGGTGAAGATTTGCAATCAATCGATTCGTGGAGTGAAATACTTGATGCACTGTTTGATGAAGACACAGTTTGTTCTCTTACTTCCGACGACCAACTCCTTTCTGCTGCTCGATATGCATCCTCTGCACTGCTCAACTCAGACTTGAACATCGATGCAAGTTGTACATACCTTAGCGACGGAACAGGTGACGGAGCGCCAGCTGCGAATTCAACGCTTTGGGTTTTGGAAATCGACCCGGAAATGGATGAAGAAGAACGAAAAATAATTCAAGACCAATTCCGAACTGAATTTTCCAAACTCTCACAAAATTCCGATTTGGAGTACGGTGTGGCTTCACTTGACCTCATCTCTTACGATATTGACCAAGGGACTTTTGACAATTTAGCCCTCCTCGTTGTCCTCGCCTTGGTTGTCGTCGTTGTATTGCTGGCCATCGCTTTCCGCTCGCTCAATGATGTCGCTTTCCCGCTGATTGGACTGTCCTTTGCTCTCATCTGGACATACGGAGTTCTCAACGCACTCGGAGTCCGATTCACAGCTTTAGAGGTTGCAGTTGCTCCACTGGTCCTTGGACTCGGAATCGATTATGCCATACACCTCCAGAGGGCATTCTCTGCGATTCGGAAAGAGGTTGACGATCCTTCGGAAGCGTGGCTACGTGCCTGTGCCCGTCTATCTGTCCCGCTCTCGTTAGCAGTTGTGACAACGGTAGCTGCTTTCCTCGCCAACATCATCTCACCTTTGCCACCTTTGGCCACCTTTGGATACGCTCTGGCGTTTGGTGTGGTTTGTGCTTTCGCATCATCGACCATTGTCGTCGGTGCGTTGCATGTCGTCCGCAATAAAATCTCCATTACGACAAACGCAGTTGCAATAACAATGCCAGGGATTGTCAACTCAATTGTTGGTGTTCAGCAGAAGCAGCAAGTGATGGTTCTTCTTGTTACCATATTGATCTCTGGAGTTTCGATATTTGGTGTAGCTTCTCTCGAAACCGACTTTGACCTTGCAGACTTCGTCGACCCTGAAATGGAAATTATGCAGGTCCGTGAGGACATGGATACAAGTTACGACAGTGCTGCTTGGAAATTGATTTACATTCTCCTTGAACCAGCTAGTGATGCTGATTCAATTCCGGGTGATGCCCTTATGCTTGATGAATTACGAGGTCTGCACAAGGATTTAGAAACTAATCACTACGTTGTTGGAACCGACGATTCACCGTCATCACCGTCCTATGAAGGCCCATATGTAGTTCTGCGAGACGCCATCCTACGTGATGCAAGTTTTGGCGAAGAACACAATCTCGAAATCTATGCAGGTGATGTCTATGTCGTTAATACCAGCGAAGGCTGTAACCTCGGGCCAATGTTTGCTGCTCTTTCAACCAACACAACGGTGGCTGATGTGCTGTCCGGTGAAACATGGGCTGAGCGTATCGATCAAACTGTACACTTAGACGGGCAGGAAATCACATACTTCCGAAACGAAATCCGCGTGGAAGCATCAACCTCTGATCAATCCAATACCGTGATTGCAAGTATTGAGGAACAACTTGGGTCTACCTCACTCTCGGGTACATTGAGGTACAACTTGGATGGGCATGCACAACTTCACATCACCGGAGATTTGGTGATTCTACAGACTGTTCTTGAAGGATTGAATGCGTCTCAAATCAAATCGACTGCCATCTCGTTGTGTGTTTCTTTCCTTGTGTTGCTTGTTCTAACACGCCGTGTCGTACCGGCACTCGCTGTGCTCCTCCCAGTTGCTCTTGCATCGCTTTGGGTCGCAGGTTCGATGTTTGTTTTGGCCCTCAAATGGAACGTTTTGACGGTTATGGTGACCGCACTCACTCTAGGTATTGGAATTGATTATTCCATTCACATGTGGCGTCGTATCGAAGTCGAATTAGCACGAAGGGATACCCATTGGGAAGCGTTGCGTGCTGCGCTTTCAACGACAGGCGTTGCTCTCATCATGAGTGCACTTACCACGGCATTTGGTTTCCTCGTTTTGATGTTCTCACCAATGCCGGTCATCCAAGACTTCGGCCTGATTACTGCCGTCACCGTCTTCTTTTCGTTGCTTCTTGCGCTTGTTTTGCTTCCAGTGTTGATTGAATTATCAGCGCGCAATGAAGAGGAAGTTGTCGAAACTCCTGAAGAGATCGTGTTTGAAGGCTAACTAAAGTGTCGACAACGCATCAATGATTTCTTTCATAGAAAGGTTTTGTTCTCTTGCAACAAGTGCTAAACACATCCACAGGGTTGCGTATCCGAGCGCTTGTTGCTTTCGTTGCGCACGCCGTTCGACTTCTGCAACAGGAATCTGAGATGATTTAGCAATAAATTTCGTCAAGCGTTTCACGAGTTTTGCACGAGGATCATTCGATGCTTCAGCAGTCGGTTGAGCAGTGGGTGTCGATGGTACGGGTACATCGGGCTTCACCGGCTCTCGAGCGTCCTTTTCAGATGTCGGCTCTTCTTGTGACGGTGAAACTGGCATGAGAAGACGTGAAGGCCGTGGAAACCAGCCGAGTGGTGATTGAACGCCTTCAAGTGAGACAGTAGGTCGTAGAGCGTTTTCTTCTCCGGAAAGCCACCCTTTTCCGATGAGTGCTTGAACTGCCTTCTCTGCTTCGTCAGGAGAAATCCACTCCATGTCGAATGAAAGAATTCGCTCAATGTCGAGGGCATCGAGCGCTTGGCCATCCCGGAAACATATGGCGAGCACTCGCCGTACATCCTCGATATCTTCTCTCGCCACGGTTCAAACAACTGTTCCCCGTAAAAGAAGTTAAGCATTCACTCATTCAATCCGTGTGAAGGATTCGTCAGGATTTTGTTTCCAAGTTCCAATGCCGTTTCCAGAGTAGATTGTTTGACCACCGCTGTAGTCGTAATCTCCTCCACCGGGCAATTTCGCATAACTCTCTACAGTTTCCATTCCTTCAGCACCCAATTCTTGGTGTGGCGTGGCAATTTCGACCAAAGATTTCGGAGGCGGTCCCTTCAGTGAATTTGGGTTTGAGGAATTCTGTGAACGTGGGGGTGGGCCCGTCAGTGGTTTTTTGTTTGTCAGAGGGTCTTGCTCCTCATTCTGTGCACCTTTCTTCTTTCGAGCGAACATCACCAGTGCAATCAGCCCCAGCACTCCACCGCCTGCTGCAATTGCTGGAGTGGCAAAGGACACACTGTCTTTGTCTTGTGAATAATTCTTCGACCAAACGTTGTTTGTCTCACTCAATTCCCAGATACTCTGCTCTGCATCGATTTCGATGAGCAGCGTCCAATCTCCATCAGGAACTTCGAGCGTTGAGCGTATTTCGACCTCGGTATCTTCATCCATACCTGGAATCAATTCCCGCCCAACGACAGTGGATTGCCCATCTTGAACAATACTCAATGTGACATTGAACCTCGTCTCTATCGTTTCACCGAGGCTGGTCACTCCAACAGCAATTCTTAGTTTCGAACCTTCTGAGGCGCTTCCTTCAAAGTTCACAGATTGAATGGCAAGGTCGGGACCAATGTTACTCAGTGATGTTGACAACCATGGGTTGTTCTCAGAATTCCCACCTGGTGAATACAACTCTAATCCCGCATCATCCATTCCGGATGCCCAACAATCCATGCTCGATTGCGTTGAAAGGGTGGATGGGTCTCCTTGTTCAGCGAAATTGAACAGGAAACTGAACATTGTTTTTCCGTCAAAAACAGTGGTTGGCCCACGGGTTTGTGTAAGGGCGGGCCATTCAAATTCCAAAGAACGAATTTGGCATTGGAGCGTTAGGTTACCGCTCCATGAGATACTCTCGTCGATGTTTACTCCAACTTCAACTGCCTCGAGGTGATAGCGAGATACACCGGTGGCCATTGCCGATTCGATGAGCAAAGGCGGGCTGTCGTCAAGGAGCATGTTCGGTAGTTCCATCGAGTAAAATTGCTCGGAATTGTATGGATCCCAAATTTCCAAAACGGTTTGGTGCCATAATCCTGCACCAGTTGGAGCTTGTATCATTGCCGACAATTTCCCATCAACAACTTGAACAGAGAAACTTTCGGAGAAAAATTGGTCTTGTATCTTTCCTCTCCAAAATACCGAGACTGGGCCGTTGTATGATGTGTTTGAAGTCAGGTGGTAAAGCGTCGCATTCACTTGAATCGAGTCGCCAGTCACAATGCTCCAACCGGATTGAAGTTCGCCTTGAACAGCCCCTTCGACATCAATGATAGAATCAAATTCGATGTTTAATTCTCGCTCAAGTGTCCATTGATTGTCCAACTTCAGCGTTTGCATACCATCGTAATCATCGACCTGTATTTCGAGGTGCCCGATGTCGAGACCCGACTCCGTGAGCGCCCAATCGATGCTGGCTGCAAAGGAAATGGAATAGGAATTGTTGAGGACTTCTGCAAAGCAGGAATTATCAATCAAAAGTCTTGCATCCATAGATTCACACACATTTTGAGTCGGTGAATAGCGCATTCCGAGCGCTTCATCTTTACCAAGAATTAATCGTATTTCAGAAATGTCGCTGAGTGCGTTTGAGTCTGAAACAACGACCTTCCACCCGATTGTTCCGGTCGGCTCGAGACGCTGCACTTCATTTTCGGCTGTTCCTGGCAATGGTTCCACAGATGAAATGTTGGCATTTTCCGGAGTACGGCTCATCCATGAGATGAGGCCGTTGTTCGAATTGAACGAGGCATCGCGTATATTCTTTCCAGCCATGTTTGTTCCTTCCAAGATGACATGGACCATTTGGTGGTCTTCATTTGCGGTATCGTTGACTGTGAGATTGAGTAACCAATCGTTTTCGATGTTCGAGACAAACACCTCTGTGGGCACACGCTCGGATGACGAAAACTCGCCGTCACTGTTACCATCATGCAATGCCTCAATCCAGACATAAGCTTGCACAGTCTCGGTAGTAAAACCGCCCACATCATAGAAGTTGAACTCAACTGAACGCTCAGAATTTTCGTTGATGTAGTCGTTGTTCTGAGGCGTGTTTGAGATTTGAACAGGGGCATCAATGTTGACAAGAATTTCTTTGACAACCGAATCTACGTTGAGTACAAAATCGTCTTGTGTGCGTGCTTCAATCCAAATGTTCGCGTTTCCAGAACTCACATTTGCTACAGGGTAACTCAGTTCGGTTTCACTACCGGTAATCAGTTGCTCCCAGTCGGTTGTTGAGTTGTACCAACCGAACTGAGGATTCTCGATGTCGATATGGAGACGTGCTTCAATTGTTCCGAACAGTAATCGAGTTCCGGATTGATTGAATGTATGATCGACGGTAACTTTGATTTCCGCACCATCTGGGAAGACTTCTAAGTCAGATACTGAATTGTCACCCACGCTTGAAAAATTGGACGAGTAACCAGTGATGTCGATGTTGAGGATATTTTGAATCTCTATTGTTGAATCGGTTCTGAACGCAGACGACAGTTCGCCTTCGGTTTGAATTTCCATTACGAGATATTGTGTGGTCAAACCTTCGTTTATGGAGAGCCCCCAGTGCATAACATCCCCCTGTTCGCTTGATGAATGGACATTGACATCCACTCCTGATTGACGAAGAATACCCCCTTGGTCTTCGATGGTATACGATGAGGTGATGTTGTTCCATGTGATTTTTGCTGAATCTTCAGCAGGTAAGTTGAATCCATCCGCATTGGTTTGGTGCAACAAAAGACTGTATTTCGAGTTGGTGCCAAATGAGGAGTGGAACGATTGAACGGTCACCTGGGCGGCGTTGGGGTGCATCGATGTTGGAGGTGGCGATAGAAGTGATGCTTCCTCGGAAAAAATGACGACAGAGTCTAAGTCAGGAACTGACCATTCAATCAATTCTGCGGTACTCATTTTGATACGGTATTGGAGGTAAGACATACCCTCTCCAATGGCGGTAAGTGTATGGTCTCCAGTGAGGTGGAATTGAGATACATTTTCTGGGCCAAGTGGGCGCCACAAAGCAGAACTCATGTCTGTTGCATCCGTGGCGAGACGGTATTGCAGTTGAAGTTCAGTGCTGGGCAAAGCAGTCCCGTCAAATTCCAAACGAACCGGTGATGCAACCCCGCTTGCGTTCTGTCGAAGGTCGATGATATCTGAGGTAATCCATCCAGTTTGCGTCTCGGAGTTGTTGTGGATTCCAGTTACATCTCTGTAGTTCGTTGACCACATGGAAAATCTGTACGATGATGAGTCGCCAGAGGCGTAAACTACGGATTCATTGATGGCAGTGATGGTATGATCGTACATGTCAAATGGCAAATCCGAATGCAACGACCAAGTCTCATTGAGAGGGTCATATCCGTGAACTTCTCTGGTTTGTGCACCCCACCCAGAGCCCGATACACCACCAGCAATGAGAATCTCACCGTTGAAAACAGTCGATGCGTGTGCTGCTCTATCAAACGGTAAATCAGTGTGATTTGTCCAAGTGTTGGTCTGAGCATCGTAAACTTCAGTATGGTTTGAAGGGGCGATGAAGTACTGCCCTGAAATTGGATCATATTGCCGAACAATCCCTCCAAGGGCGTACAGTTTACCATGGAATTCTGAAAGTGTGAATGAATGTCTTCCAACATTCATGTCCGCCATTTGGTCCCATGTGTCCGTCTGAGGATTGTACCGCAATGTGACATTCGAAATGTCCGAACGATCCTTTCTGCTGACGCCACCAGCGGAGTAAATGAAACCGCCTAAATCCTCAACTCCTGACAACCCTACTCCGGTGTTCCCTGGCATGTAGGCGCCTTCGTACCACGTGTCGTTGCTGGCGTTGTATATTTGCAGCAATCCTTCTGCTCGAACTTCGGGTGTGGTAAACGGGTGGTAATCTCCTACGGAATAAATGACCGAACCGATTGCTGCACAGTCGAAATACATCTGGTCGACCGGCATTGAACTATCGACTGACTCCCATGAGGCGTTTTCTAAAGTGAACTTTTCTACGGAACGAGTTGTTTCTTCATCGCCAGAGAGAGTTGGGTCAGGATCGGAGCGACCTCCCATCAAATAGATGCTTTGTGTATCTTCGACGTATGCTGCACAACCCCCGGTCCGTGGCACCATGAGACTCGGATTCGAAATTGTATTCCATGAAAGAACGGGCCGACTCAGCTCTGCCTCACCGCTTGAGGCATCAATGGTAATATTGGTTAGTGCAAATCCATCGGTTGTGTTGAAATCGTGGTCGCTGTGAATCCCTCGATTCCTTTCCTCTTCCGATTCAAGTTCACCGCTCTGTCGTGGTGATTGTTCAACCATGGTGGTCAACGGTGCGATAAGCATGATGATCATCATCAACAGTGCATAAGGCGCTTTGCTGTCCATGGTAAATGGTAAGGGACTGGCTTCAATACCTTTCCCCACTCGCGTTATGTGCCGTTGTAGACTACTTGAAGGGTGGATTGGTATACTTGGTGGCCGAAGCCATAGGTTCATTCGGTTAGGGGTTATGCGACCCTTTGGAGGAGTCAAGAATGTCACGTGAATATATCGCCCGAGACCCGCGCACTGGACTTCCGATTAACGTCGCAAAACCTCGCAAAGCGGCTCAAAAAGTCAAGACGGAAACAGGACCATGGGTTTCTCTTACCGACCACGATGTGTTTGCACTTCTCAACAAGGAGACAGATTCAGCCGTGATCCGTTGGGACAGCCGTTCTATGACACTGAGTCGAGTCGACGCTCTCAGAGCGCTTGGCCGATTCCATGGTGCAAGAATACACCAAGCACACGCTCTGTTGCTGCAGTACCTTGAATCGGATGTTGCTGAAGAGCGCGTTGCAGCACTTGATGTCCTACCCGAAGTTGCAGTTCTCAAGTCAGAGGAATTGTTCGACTGGCTTTCGGTCCTTCTGGATGATTCGGATGTCAATGTACGCAAAGCTGCAAGCCGTTGCTTGACGGCCACATCACCAATTTTCCCATCAGGAGTTCACTCGATTCTCGCTAACGAACTTCGCTCTTCGGTTCGCTTTCGAAGCGACGGCGCATGGGCTGGTCTTGCAGGCTTGTGCGACACGTGGCCGGAAGTGGTTGTCGATCACGTTGATTCCTTGCTTCTTGAAGAAGAAGTTACTCTGCGTAAGAAGGCTACTGCCCTTCTCAAGCGTATTGTAAACAAAGGTGACTCTGCAGTTTGGGATCTTATCTCATGGTCTCTGAACGATGCTGAAGTTGAAGTCCGCCGTATTGCTGCCAAAAACCTGCCAGCTTTGGCTCGTAAGGAATCGAGAATGGCGACACTCTTTGCGGAGCGTGCTCTGGTTGATTCGGATTCAGAAGTTCGTCTCAGCGCCATCAAGGCAGTTCAAGTGATGGATACAGACCATGGCCGTGCTCGTGAACTGGTCGTCCGGGGTACAAAGTCGAAAGATGTCAAGGTTCGTTCAGCATGTATCGAACTGCTACCGAGGCTGTTCGGGGAAGATGTACTGCGAACGATGGCTGCTGAACTTCTCACCTTGGAGACCAACGACAAAATTATTGCTTCACTTAAGGAGATGGTCTTCGACGCATCCCTTGACGGGACTGAGGCCCAAAAGAACGCTCAACTTGCGCCATCTGCACCAGTGCCGGCTCTCGACCGTGAGGTGGCTGAAGCACAAGGCGTTCGAGTTGGACTTGAACCGATTCGCTCCACAGATTCAGAGCCGAGTCCGAAACCGAGTCCGGCCGCAAATGACGGGGTTGCAAATCCCGCTTCTCCCCAAGACGCCTCAAAACCTGCTGCTGCGCCGGTGTACCGTGCAGTCAGCCAAGACGAAATGATGGGCTACGACGATGATTTTGAAGACGACGAGCCGGATGAAGATGAAGATTATTTCTGAAATCTAGACTTTTTCCGACCACAAATCACTCACCGTCCATGTCGGTATGGTTAAGAGGGGAGTGTCGGTGGGCCGATTGCTTAGAGGTGAATAAGATGGATGAGGCATTCAATGATAAGGCTGAGCAATTCGAACGCTTGTGGGATGGAATCACCCCGAAAGGCATCAATCGCAACAAATCACTCAAGTTCCGACAATACATTTTGGAGCACGTTCGACAGATGCGTCGACCACTCACCCGTGACAATGCACGTAAGTATTGGATGGGTCAGCTCCAAGCTGAAATCAAAGAGCGAGACAACTACTGATTCCACTCGATGGGGTTGCCACCGTCTCGGCGACCCACTCGACACACCGAGACGGAGATGATCAAATGTTCACAAATACCCGCTTCGACTCTTGGGACCTTCCCCAACACCTACTTGACAGCCTAAGTTCAATCGAGTGGGAGTTCGCAACTCAAGTTCAAAAGGACACAATTCCACTTGCTCGCTCAGGTCGAGACGTCATAGGACAAGCCCGAACAGGTTCGGGAAAGACAGCCGCTTTTGGATTACCTTTGCTTGAACGTTGCCAGCCTACCGGTCAACTCCAAGCGCTGGTCCTAGCCCCAACTCGAGAATTGGCAAACCAAGTTGCTCAAGAATTCCAAACGCTTCAAGGCGAAACTGGACTCTCCATTCAAACCGTTTACGGCGGAACCGACCTTGAGAAGCAAGCTAAGCATCTCGCAGGTGGTGTCGACATCATCGTTGGGACGCCTGGTCGTGTTATGGACATGACCGAACGTGGCCACATTAACCTGGAAGCACTCACACTCTTCTGCCTTGATGAAGCCGACCGGATGCTCGATATGGGTTTCTTCCCCGACATCATGTGGGTCGTTGAGCGAATGAAGAACCGTGAACAAACGCTTCTTTTCTCAGCAACGTTCCCGCAAGAAATCATCGATGCTGCTCACGAGTTCATGAACGAGCCTGAATTCGTTCTTACCAACTCAGAAGAACTCGATATTCCCCCAATTGACATGTTTAGTGTAAAGATTGGGCGTGCCAACAAGTTGTGGGCATTGGGCCGTTTGATGTGCCGAATGAACGATGAAGACCAAACCATCATCTTCTGCAATACAAAGCGAATGGTGGACTTGGCTGTACAACGGCTCAACAAGCATCGCTTCGTCGTCGAGGGGCTTCACGGTGATCTCAGTCAAAACCAACGGGAAAAGATTCTCGGTCGCTTCAAGGAAGGCGAAGTCAAGACCATTGTCGCAACTGATGTTGCGGCCCGTGGAATCGATGTCGATGGAATCACTTTGGTTGTCAATTACGACTTGCCAGTTGACACCGATTCATTCGTTCACCGAATTGGGCGTACGGGTCGAATTGGTCGAAAAGGAGCAGCATGGAGTCTTGTCTCTCGAGACGATGCACCTCAACTCTCCAAGATTATGGCAACCTACGGTCTTGATATTGTTCCAACCGAAGTTCCAGAACTTCCAGAAGGAATTGATCGAGATCCAGTCAAGCGTCAGGATGACTTTGGAGAAACGGCAGATGTGTTCGGCTTTGTCACTCTTCAACTGAACATCTCCCAGTCCGACGCCGGTTCATCTCGCTCTGTAGCAAACTGGTTCCAAAATTCGCTTCGTTGCGATGAAATGGCAATCGGCGACGTCCATTTTGATGCTGATTCAACTTTCATTAGTATCCATACCAGCAAGGTAGGACTTGCATTGAAGGCTCTCGACAAGCATGAAATGGCCGGTCAGAAAGTCGTTGGCACGGTCGCAGAGTGATTATTCCTCTTCGTGTGCA
>JAQXFL010000110.1 GCA_029250345.1 Candidatus Poseidoniaceae archaeon | reverse complement strand
TTCGGCCCGAGCTTATTGCTCGCCCATGAGGTGACAGGAACGTTTTCCCAAGGGTCGAGGGCGGTAAGACCAGGTCCAGTCAAGTCGGTCGAGTTGAGACGAGTGTAGATGATTTCTTCGCCTGCGGTTGCGTTACCAGAATCAACCCATGCGATGTGAACGTTGTTTTGGTCATCGGTGAGAAGAGCAGGGAAAACCGAGTTCCCGCCGAAAGAGCGGTTTGCCGAGAGTCCTGCGTTTCCTTCGACATTTGAAATTGGAGTGTCCTGAATCTTCTTGATTATGTCAATTGACAATCCTTCATCTGTTCCGTTCCATACGCCGGCATCTTGGAGTCGCAGTTTTGAGTAATAGACTTCGAAATTGCCGACCTTCTCATTTCCGTAATCACGGCCATCCATCCAAGCGATGTGTGTGTTGCCTTGCATGTCAACCCCAATCGATGGGTGGAACGAGTATGCATCGTCAATCGTAACACGTGTGTCGTTGACAACCACGAGGTGGCCATCTGCACCTGCACCGGTATCTTCGACGTATCCGCCGTTGACAACCGAGTGGCCAGTTGCGCCTGGAGTCCAAGTTGGATCGTTGTTCATCTTGCCGTATGGGTCAAGAACGGTCATGTAGATTTCACGGGAGTTGTTGGTCGAAATGTAAACCATTGCTTCAACAAGCAGAGCCATAGCGTTTGCTCCACCGCTACCGGATGGGAACTCGTAGGTTTGTCCACCGGCGTCAGAACTTCGCAAAGTGTTACCAGGGCAGTTTCGAGTTTGGGTCGAAACGACGTTGTTCGGGCACTGGGTCAAATCCATGAAGTGGGATTGGATGTTGCCTGCTCCGCCGTAGCCTTGTCCGTAAAGACCGACTGGAATGACGCCTGCGTTGATACAGTTGTCGTGGGCTTCCTCAATCGAGGTCAAATCATCTGCTTGTTGCGATGGGTCTCCGTCCTTTGGACCTTCATCGGATACTGGAATGATGATCTTCGTTGCGTTTGGATTCCATCGGTGATCGTCTTGAGTAGGTGGGTTTCCTGGAACGTTACCTTGAGCATCTTTCCATGAGAGGCAACCCCAATTGGTACCTGGGCCCCAATCTTCACCGGATGAACCAGAGTATGTATTGCCGTTGTACACGGTGCTCGCCAGCTTTCGGATACCACCGGAGTCGTCACCTGGTGTTTGACCCAAAGGAGTCGAACGCGGGCCAGAATTTTGATTCTTACCTGCGCAGTTTCCTGAGTTCGCTGCACCGGGTAGGCTGTTTCCTAGACCATAAATGGTTTCGTAAACAGTCATGTTTGCAGTTTCCAGCAATGGCTTGATGCCTTCGAAGTAACCACCGGAAGCAAAGTTGCCACCGTACACAACAGTGCAGATATCTGCCCATTCCGAGTACATCGAACCGGAGGTGTCAACGATAAAACTGAGTTCTACTTTGCCGCCTCGGGTGTCGTCCCAAGCGATCTGGACGTAATCGTTGGCGTCAACAACGACATCCGGGTGACCCTTGTGGCCGATGATAGGGGTGAGCAGTGTGTCGTCAAAGTTCGTGATAACAGCGCCACTGCTGATGTCTGGAGACAACATGGTGTAGTAAATCTGAGGTTGGCTGAAGAACTTGCCTTCAGAGTCATAGGAGTCTTCCCAGACAATGTGTACGCCGCCTTGGCTGTCGATGTCGATAGCAGGCCAGTCGCGGTTTTGCGCACGGCTTGAAACGACATGGTCGTCAATTGCGGAAAGTGTTCCATCGTCAGATGCCATACCATCGAGCGAAGCAGCCCATGGGTTAAGTACGGTGTACATGATTTTGTGTTGGCCTGATTTGTCTGCCCAGACAATGTGAATCTTGTCGTTTTCGTCAACGACCATGTCAGGGTGCCAAATCTTGTGAAGGCCCGGATTGGTGATTTGAGTAGTGTCAATCATTGTTTCACCACGAGGTGAAATCATAGAATAGTAGAGGTGAAGATTGTTGCGGGTCCAAACGACGTGAACGTTGCCTTCGCTGTCTGAACCAACGGATGTTTGTGTATCGGATGATGTTCCTCCATCAACGATTTGAATCGCTTCGGTGATAACTACGGTGTTCGCTGTTGCGGTAAGTGACGCTATGAAAAGCGTCGACATCACTGAAAGCAACATGATTGATACAAGACTGACTGACTTCATTTTTTGACCCATAAATACACATCCCTAGGTTAGACTAAGAAAAAGCACAATCTTATGGTACTTAACCGCGACTGTTACATGTCATATTTCGCCCTTGCGTGGAGCGAGTCGGAATTGAGTGCTCAAGCCCATTCAGAGGGATCAAAGCCGGAACCGAAAGACATCTTTTCGTCGAATTCAATTTCATGATGAGTCGATTGTTCTGACGACTCGTCTGAAGTGACTGTCGGTGTCTTTCCTTCTTGTTTGGCTTTTACCCAGTCATCTACAGGGCCTGGTTTCCCGACGCCTGGACCGTGTGTGAACTTAATTTCGTGAATAACTCCGAGTTTAGCCAGCCATAGGCGGCGAAGAGTATGCATGAAATCGTTTTTTGTTAGACCGTCAAACCAAACTGGTAGGCTGACGTTGAACGCTTGAAGCGGCCCCGTTTTTTGATCGCCTTCGTGACCCATGTGAATTCCCCAATCGACACTGGTTCGAATCAATTGTAAACGGACATCATGAATCCATTCCAGCCAAGTCTCTTTATCTTCTTTCATGTGAGTAGCCATCTCTTTTTGCTGGCCCTCATCGACGCGAGTCATGCTTGAAACAGCAACCAAATCTCGCCCTTTGGGAATGACCACTGCGAACATGTGTCCCTGTGGGCCCTGTGGGTATCGTATCAGTAAATGCATCTCTGCTCTCGGATCTTTTTGTTCCTTAGCAACAAGGCGTTCTTCCTTGAGCCATTGGCGTATATTGAGTTCTGCATCCCCGCTCCCCATGCTCATACCGACACACTCCTCTCGTTTGAACCGCACCCTCGCAAACGGTCATAATTTATCCATCTCAGAATGCAGTATTTTGAGGGCGCCTCTAAGGTTTTGGCGCTTCGTGCTGTTGAATCGGAAACGCCGCATTGCCCGTTTCAAATCGCACCAATCGTCCCATAGAAGAGTCGATGTTCGGCCGCATAACCAGAAACAAGGCAGTGCTGCCAACATGAAAAGCAGCCGAGCTAGGTTTTGGTGGAGTGAGGATGTACCAATGAGATTCAGCCAGTCGAAACCGAGAAGAGATACGAGGGTTTCATGGTTGAAATGTTCGATAGCCAATAGGCCCAAAATCATGAACGGCCAAAACATCAACGAACCAAACATCGCTGCCAAGAAATGATACGACGTACGCGCATCAAGTCCCTCGTCGGTTGAATCGCCGAGTATACGGCCCATGGCAATTTGCGGCGTGTACGAATAGACAAACAAAGGAAGAAGTGAGAGTAACAGTGGTAGTCGTACCACTTTTTTCACTAAGGAAAACGGTTCAACCCGTCGCAAATCAGTACCCGATGCGTTGAGATCACGTCCATCTAATTGGCTCTCCTTGAGAATCACTGCGGCCGCTTTAGCAGAACCAATTGTAGGGTGAGTAATCTCCGGCACTGCCACGTTTTCGATGACTTCTTGCTCAGTGAGTTGGGGTTGCAACAAAAGTCTCAGTGCGCGTGCCGATTGTACTTCTTCCCTCCATGATACGAGCGGTTGACTGGTTCTCCGAGATTCCACATGCCCCATCAATTGGAGAGCATGGTATTCTTCCCAAGTACTGGTATTCGGGGTGAGTGGGACAAGTTGCGTTCGGATTTTGTCACGAAGCAGGAACACACTTTCTGCTGGAGGTTCAACCCAATTGCCTTGTGATACGGCTTGAACTAAATTGAGTGGTATTTCTTCTTCAGCTAGTGTGTGTGGCGAGCCATACTCCACCCAAACGTCAGTGCGGAATTTTTCTCGTTCTCTGAAATGTAGACCTATTGGAATGACTGCGGGCAGAGACTTGTTTGAGGCTTTTGCCAAAGCAGCTGCTGCAAAAACGGTACGGAATGGACCGGTTCGGAACCGAAGCATAGAAGACTCATTGTGACTTGTACCTTCGGGGAACAGAACGCAACCAAAACCGGCTGAGATGCCCGTAGAGAGCATCAAAAGTGAGCGCCCGTTAATTTGAGTTGCTTCCTCTTCACTGCACCCACCGCGTAACAATTCGGCTTTCCTTACCACAGGTTGGACTGCCAATTTTCGCGTCCACCAACTCAACAGCGGGCGAGTGACGAGATCGTGACGCCCGCCCATAACGAAATTCTTGGGGTGCTTGAGGACAATCTGCAAAGGATCCATGAGCCCGTTTGTATGCCATGCACAGCACAGATTTCCACGGTCAGTCGGGAGAGTTTCAATTCCAGAAACCTCACTGGTTCGGAACTGAACTGCCAAAATACGTCGCGCAATCCAATACGCAACATTGGACCAAAATGGGGAGCCTGGAGTGTTGCCGTCAAACGTTGGCATTGGGGCCGAAAGCAGCTTATCCATTTGCATGTTCTTCGCCGACTTCGACAATTCTGGCAATTTCTCACCTCGATGGTCGGTCGCTCCGTCCTGCATTGGCTGACTCATTCGGCCACCTCCCGTAATGATTCTGAGAGAACTGCAAGTGAACCATGGTCGATCTCGCCCTCCATCGGCGGGGAGTGAGGCCACATTGAATGAAGCGTCAAACCACCATCGCCCGATTGTCGCGGCAAGACATGAACATGAACATGAGGCACTTCTTGACCGGCAAGAGGCCCATCGTGTACACAGACGGTGAAATCAGAGGTGGAGAAGTGAAGCGAAAGACGTCGTTGTACTTCTGCGACTCCTTCAAACAAGGCACTCCTCGATTGGTCGGAAAGGGAAGCAATGTGTTGCGCGCTCTGTTTTGGAACAACAAGAGTGTGCCCCTCGCAACGCGGGAATATATCGAGGAATGCATACCAATGTTTACCCTCAGCAACACGGTGGGAAGGCACCTCACCAGAGATGATTCGGTCGAACAAAGTCGGCTCGCCCATGTCCATGCCACGAGGCTTGCCTTTTCAGTGATTCACCGGAAAAAGAGAGTTTTCTCTCATTGAGGGGTAAGAATCCAGTTACCAGATTTACTCTTGCGGAGGGCAAGCGTACTCACTTCACCCATCTGATTCACAGTGTAATGGTGGAGATGTTCCTCACTGGATTCAGTAAAGTCAGAGCGGTGGTGGGTACCACGTGATTCCTTTCGAGCGAGGGCAGACTGTGCTGATGCAAGAGAAAGTCGAGCAGATGCTTGAACTCGAGCAATTTCAACAAGATTCATGTTCGCAATCAGTGAAGACTGGTCAACGTGGATGGATTCCGCAAGAACAGAAGCGGCTTCCAAAGTCTCAATGAGAGAAGAGAGGCCGTCTGCATCTCGGTTCATGCCGAGTGAAGATTGCACAGCATCTCGTACTTTGGTTACTGCATGTCCTACGCGAACCACGCCCTCATCCGAATGTTCCGAAACTGCAGAGTGGTCTGCTTGTGCCGCTTGCTCTGCATCATGTGCAGCCTGAGCATTTGTGAATTGTCGGTTTTTCACCCATTTGCCGGCGTGAGCGCCTGCGGCTGCCCCACCAAGGACCGCATCCAGCATTCTGTTCCCAGGCAAGATGTCTGCGCCATGGAATCCTGAGCATGAAGCGTCACCTGCAGCGTATAGGCCAGTAAACCATCGAGACCAGGTGGAAAGAATCGCTCTACCATGGTCGTCTACTGTAATGCCGCCAATGGTGGCATAGGGGCGTGATTCAATACCAATCGTTTGACGGGACATGTCGATTCCAGTTCGCTGCTTAACACTGCGGAACACAGCATTCCACCAACCGGAGGCGTCGCCCAAATTACGAGCATCGATGACAGGTTGTTTTGCGTTCGAAACCATTTGGCACACTTCATCAAGCGTCGATTCTCCGAATTCCAAGTCAGAGCCACTGGCTTCATGGAGCGTTGCGCCATCACGCAAGAGGCCGAGAGGCAGAATGAGGTTGGTGTCTTTGATACCAAGAGGCGTGTGGGCAATGAATTCCATGTCTCGCAATGGCACGCCTGCACGCAGGGCGAGGTCTAATCCGAGGCCGACTTGGCCGTGGCTAAACGCGCCCTCAAAACCACCATCTGCGATGATGATGGCTTTGGCTTGCAGAGCAGTAATTCGACCGTTAACGGTGTCAACGACCGTGATTCCGCTGACTGATTCGTTGGTATGGATGAGAGAAAGCGGCAAGTGATCACCACGGCGCGTTACGCCGTACCTCATGCACTGTTCTTCGAGGATTTGTTGTATTTCACGGCCTGTAGCATCGCCAGCGTCAGCATTACGAGCCTTACCGTGACCGATTGCCTTCCGTGCCATAGGTAGTCCTTGAGCGTCACGTCGGAACGTCAAGCCCCAGCGCTCAAGCAAATCCACTTGCCGTGTAGCGGCAGCAGTACGAAGTGCTACAATGTCTTGATCGTTCAGGAATGCACCTGAGCGAATGGTATCTTCACGGTGGTCCCGGTTATTCGACTCCTGCAGGGGTGCAGCAAGTCCGTCTTGGGCAAAATGCGAAGTGCTTCCCAATGCGTTCTCACAAAGCATCAATGTGGATGCTCCAGACTTAGCAGATTCTGCTGCAGAACGGAGGGCTGCAGGCCCGTCGCCTAATACGATGACATCCCATGCTTCCAAGGTTCCACATCCGGTAAATGAACGCAAGTGCCCCCCATCCATAAGCACCGCGCTTCTACGACTTGCAATTTCGAGGCTGTAGTGGAGGTGGTGCTGAGTCTGAATATTCATTCAAGAGTTCACAGAACCATCTTTGGGAGTGCAAGGTCGCCTTGCTTGCGAGCGTCTTCCAATTTATGCATTCTCTTGTTTACCCGGCGTCCCGCTGAACGCCGAACTACCGTACGAATAACTTGAGATTCCAAGACAATTCCTGCATCATCACGAAGAATAACCTGTACATCAGCAGGGCCGTGGAAGCTGCGAGGCCAAGCCACACCAATCCAGAGAACGACGCCGCGTTCCAAGTATCTTGGAATCCAGTCGAGAGCGTCTTCTTTGGTCGAATGTGAGAGCAATACTGAACTTTTTGGAGGCGGACATGCACTTAATTCAAAACGGTGGTCTCGGGTTTCCGGTTCTCCGTTTGGCGTCAATACTTCGACTCGTACCGCACGAGATTCAAATGTTTGATTGTTGAGAGCGATGAATAAATTTCCTGCGCCTTCATAGCAATTATCGTCCAGGGCCACATCCATGCGCCATTCAGCTCGTAAGAGCGGTGGCGCGCCTGAAAGCAAGTCGTTTTGTAAGCGGTCAAGCAGGAGGAAGGCTTCTGGTTGCCACCCTCTTGAGTGAGCGATAAGCCGTTGAATTGTGCGCCAATTAAACCTTGCATCCTCATCGAGCAGTAACTTTTCAAACCGTTCCTGTGAAATGAAAGACAGCAATTCATCATGAGCCATCTGCGTAGTGAGCTCTTCTTCCATGTGGAGGTGTAAAATGTAGAGCAAACGCTCCAATGCTTGTTTCGTGATATGCCCAGGAATCAATGCCTTGCGGAATAATTTCTGCCATTCCTCCCATTCCAAGAACAAGTCAGGGTCAAGATGGGCAACCAACAGGTCTCCAAGCACACTGCCCAATTGGGTCGGGTGGTGCGTAGGCGCGTGGAAAACAATGGAAGGAAATGGGTCTCCAAGTTGTCGGATGAAAGCATACGAAAAGAATCCATGAAAGGTCTGTGCAATCCCAAGCGTCATCGCCACAAGAAGTGCGAGGTTCCATGCCAGTGAGTTCGCTGTTACGGCCGAAGCAAGCATCAAGAGAACGACGGTGAACGAGGAAAGAAGTGTGAGAACCAAGTTGTTACGGCGTTGATCGTTAAGACTCTCGAGAATACGATCCATACCTGGTTGGGCGCGCAATGCGTGCTTCTTTCCATCCCGGACACCCCCTTGTTCACGGAGAGAAATTCTTGCCTGCATCGCTTGCCAAGCGGATTCACCAGCAACAACAGTCGGTGCAACGGCAATGAGAATGAGTGGTATGAGGATGAAAATGAGACCGTTTAGAGAATCAATGATGGGTGCGTAAAGCAGGCTGGAAAAAGCAAAAACGGCAAGAGAAAAACCGCTCATGGTTCGCCAAAGCATCAAGACGGGGTGGCGGGCAATCCGTCCAGCGCTAAGACGGCGTTTCTCCAAAACGCTCCACTGGTTGCGGGTGTTTTCAATCGGGTCTTCAGAGTACTCAAAACCCTCGCCGTAAGGGTCTGGAAGAGGAATAAAAGCATCCGATTCGGTCGACTTGCTCCCCTTTGCAGCCATAGCGTTCATGCTGCGACGCGCGGTCGTTGAATATCTCTCTTGCCTTTGACACAACTCATTCACTGTGATTTAACAAATTCTTCCGGCATACGGAATCGTAAAAACGTGATTCGTTAGACTTCAAGCCCAAGTAATGTTATTATCGACATACTTCGCAACTTGCTTGTAACCAGCAAACCAATAGTACAGTGTTAGCGTTAAGATACTCAGCACACAGACTTTCACCCAGATTCCAAACAGTCCCATCGGGGTGCCGGTAAAACGAATGCTTCGACCATCAATTCGAACTTTTTTCGTCCACTTGTTGATGACCATGCATTTTGCCCATGGGAGTCCAAAACCAAGAGTAATTCCTGTCAAAAGGAAACCGATAAGTTTTGTGAAAAACAATCCGTATTCCGCTGTTTGTATTGCCCAAACACCGCTGCTGGAAGAGGAACCTGCGGCCATTGGAGCCATTGCCTGTACGGGCACTTGAGACATCGATGGTGCTGCTGCCACAGGAATATCTGCAACTTCAGATGAAGGAATTTCATCAGCACCTTCATTGGCCACCCATTCAGTTCCGTCCCACTTCCATTTGCCGTCTTCGCTTATTTGTTGCATAATAACAAATAAATCCCTTGGATATATCACTTTTTGGGCATTTTACACCCTTCGACTCGAGCAATGATGAAGTTGTACGGTCGATAAAGGGAAGTAAGTCCTGCCACATTGTGTTTAACGAATGTAAGAATAATAGTGTAGTAGTTCGACCGCAAATTATGATTCGGCCCACCGCTTTACTTGTTTTCCTCATGCTTTCAGCGTCTTTAGCAGGGTGTATTGAAGACCCTATCATCGAAGAACCCGTTTCCGAGGAAGACCCGTCAATTGATGATACGGATGATGTAATCAACGGCTCAAACGGGGGTTCAGGAACCGATACTGGAACGGATGATGGAAATTCGGACAATAACAACGGTGGAGAGCCCGTGAACGAGACCGATACCGGTAACGGTAACGATAACACCGATGATGGTTCAGAAACTGATAACGGCAACTCTGGAAATGATGGAAATGAGACCGAAACAGATGATAACGACGGTACTGACTCAGAAGACGGCAGTGGCTCAAACTCTGATGATAACGACGGTACAGACCCAGAAGACGGCAGTGGTTCAGACTCTGGCGATAACGGCGGCACAGACCCCGGGGACGGGGGTAGTACTGGAACAACGGAATGTGGGACGGGCGATGGCACGTACAGTTCAACGATGATTGCCTTTGACATCAGTGCAAATCCAGATTTCACAAACATCGGCGGTATTGAAATCGATTGTTCGACAAATCTTCTCTACGGATATGCGTGGGACAGTGCTGCAGATGTGGAACACTTCATCTCCATTGACCCATCCAACGGTTTAGTGACCTCGTTAGCGGAATTGGTAGGGATAGAGACTGTATCCTCTATGTCGGCCTATTCCAATGGAGAATATTTTGCAAACATGCGCGGCGGCAGCAACGACTACCTGGTTCATGTTACGGTCTCCGACCCGAGCCAATACACAATGACGCTGTTTGACTTCTCCGCTCACCCGGAATTGGATAATGTAGGGGGATTGGAATACAATCATGAGGATGAAATCATCTATGCCTATGCTACTGACGATACAAACAGCGGAAGTCAAGGGCAGGGGCAAGGGCAACAAAATACAATTACGTATCCTGATGTCTATGTTGTTTCGATCAATCCAATTGATGCTGTGGTAACCAAGCATACACAAATCGAAGATATCGAGGGAGTGGGTTCAGGGACTTCCGCATACGACGGCTCGCATTACTATCTCGATGTTCGTAACAGCGGAGGTGGCTATTCTATGGTCAAGATCAATACGATCGATTATTCAATGACAACATCCACAGTTTTGCAATCTACAAATGAAGACTTGTCCAATGCAGGTGGATTCGAGATTAACCTCGTCGATGGCCTCATCTATGGGTATGCGTACGATTCGCAGGCAGGTGTAGAAGTGTTTGTTTCGTATGATGTAGCATCCGAGAGCGTTGTGCAAATCGGTAACATCGATGGTGTGCAATACGTCACCTCCTCTTCAACGAACGGTGGCAACGATTTCTATGCCATCATGAGTGGGTCTGACCGGGTCAGCAAACTGGTTCATATCACCTACTGATGTTCAAAGTTCAATTTGGCGGACGTGCCAGGATTTGAACCCGGGATCTTCGGCTTAGGAGGCCAACGCATTATCCAGCTGTGCTACACGCCCAGTTGTTCC
>JAQXFL010000106.1 GCA_029250345.1 Candidatus Poseidoniaceae archaeon | reverse complement strand
GACGGACAACGAAAGAAATTCTAAGGTGAATAAAATGTGGGAACATAGATCAGTATCAAATAAAGCGTACATAGAAACAAAGCAGATGCGACCAAGCGAAACGTATGTTCGCTTGATGGACATCGTCGAAGAAGCGGTCTCCAAGGCCCAAGTCGATGAATTCGACCATGTTGAATTCCTCAAGTATGTCCCTCAAAGAGGCCCTTGGGAAGAACTTCCACATTCCGACACAACGAAATCAGACCCCCGTGTCCGATATATCGGGCCTGCAAGGGCACGATTGCTCAACACCAACCTTATTCTTGGTTCGACATGGATTGAAGCGGAACGATTCAAGTTTGAACGCCGAATTTCGAACGTTTCGGAGTTTCTCAAACAGAAAACAATTATCAACGCCAACATGTGGACTCCTAAACAACTGTCTACAACTCAAACCCTCTTCTTTTGCTCAACGGGCGATGAAGAGCGCATGGGCGGCTCTTTCCTAACTGGAGACGGGCCGGGAGTTGAACACCCATTCCTCGGAGCCAAGGAAGGCGAAGAACCAGAATGGGAAACTATTCTTTGGGGCCTAGGTCACAGAGGCGTAGTCCCCGACTCGGACCCGTTGGATCAATGCTACTACCCATCATTGATGCACCGTGGCGTATCGTTCAACAACAGACTTGGATGGACACGTTACTCTCCAGCAGGTTTCGGAAAGGATGCCAGTGGTTACATCATGACCCGTCCAGGAACTTGGATTTGGCCTGCAGTCAACGGCAACCGTGAATCTCCAACAGCATTCAATCTACTCGTTAATCTTCCAGACCGCCGACTTTCATTCGGTGAAGAAGGGATTACCGATGTTTTCATGACCACTGGAAAGACTTCTCTTTACAGTTTGATGGGAATGATGAGCTCTTCTACTGTTCGCCAAATGTTTGGTGCAGGTTCTGAAATGGTGCCGTTGGAATTCCATTGCATCGAACCTGGATTGGACGAATGGATTGCGAGTGCTAGTGACGAAGATAAGTATGCTCGTTTGTTTGAGGTTTGTGCCTCCTTTGGATACATGTTGACCGACCCATGGATTGGTGGACTCGGTGGCGGAGCAAAGCGACGCCGTCTTCTCGTATATCCACGCGACCAAGGTAACTTGTTGACCTGTGTTAACGCAAGTCAAGTTGCAGACCACGCCCTCAAATCGAATTATGAATCAACAGTGTTCACCAAACTCGACCAAGCTGACTTCATGAACAGAGTCACTCGCCGCTTCAAGGCGTATGCAGACCTTGTTGCTGCAAGCGACGTCGCTCAAGGTTCTCGTTGGATCAGTCAAGCCGACTTCCATGACGGTGAAAAGAAGCAAGTTGGGCCAAACGTTCACTCGATTCTCTCCGTACGCGGTTACGATGTCATGAGCATGGATGAATACATCCAGACCTTCAACGACATTTCCGCAGCGCCTGACCGCCTGATGCGCCGCTGTGTCCAATCGATTGCTACAAATGCTTTGAAGACCATTTATCCGCTCTCCGAACTCGGAGAAACTGCAGATTCTGCTCCATATTCGCATATCTTTGCTTCGAAGGACGACAACCCAATGGTCTACTACACCGACATCCGTTTCATCGTACCTACATCGATTGACAAGCTACGAAACATTACCGGAGCACGCGGTGCAGACCGTGGACGTATGCGAGAGGCATTCAGTTCCTTGACCAACGCCGACCCTATGACCAGCCTATCCATCCAGGATGTCTGTCTACCGTTCCTTGCTGATATGGGTGAAGACTCATGGCAAACCGGTACAGGCCTCAACGAAAACGAAATCATCGTTGAAGTGACAATGGCCGTGAATCCAGCCCTCGTCTGGCGCTCTCTGCTTGAACCTGCAACAACGGAAGTATTCGACTTACCGAAAGGCAATCAAGGAACTGCAGCAAACCTTTGGGGAGATATTTTCATCGAAAACGAAACACTTCACGCTCGTATGCAGAAAGATGGCCTTGGCCACTATTTGCGCTTGTTGAAGCTGGCATTCCATTGGGCAAACGATGAATCTCGAAAGATTCACGGACTGAAGAAGTGACCTCGTTGATTGAAGAGTTGATGACACGTGTCGGCTGCCCTCAATCTCACAGAGATACTTTCATCACTGCAAGATGAAATCACTGTTGATGGCGCGATTTCAACTGAACATCGCTCTTTCTATACGACTTTTAGGGCTCAATTGGATGCACATCCAGGGGCGTTTATGGCCCCTGATATTCAGCGCTTGATGGAGGCTGCTCGCACAGAGATGTCCGGCGAGATTACCGATGAAGAATTCGAACTGTTTACTAAGGCTGTATTGTCCAAGATAAGCACGAAAGAACTCCTCGAAATTGAAACCAAGGAACAAGAAGAAAGGCGATTAGCAGAGAAATCCGCCGAAATCATCCGTCTTGCTGAGGAAGAAGCACGCGCGAAAGTGGAAGAGGAATACCGTCTCAAAGCCGCAGCTGAAGCACAAGAGAAGGCTGCTGCTGAAGCAGCACAAGCACCGACCTCCGAAGAGAATGAATTGGCTTCAGTAGAGAATGCACGTTCAGCGGCTGAACTTGCGGCTAAAGATGCAGAAGAAGCAGCACGCGCCCAGATTCGTAAGGAAGAACACGACAAGGCTTTGGCAGAGATTGAAGCGGCAAAAATGGCTGCATTAGAAGAAACTGCTCGTATCAAAGCAGAAACCGCTGCACAAATTCAAGCTGCTAAAGAAGCGACTGAGCAGGCAGCGGCTGAAGCGGCAGCTCGTGCGGCAGAAGAAGCAGCACGTAAGCAAGCCGAGTTGGAACTTGAGGAGGCAAAACGCGCCGCTGAGTTGGAACTTGAGGAGGCAAAACGTCAGGCGGAAGCCGAATTGGTTGCTGCCCAAAAGGCCGCTCGAGAAGCCCAAGCCGAAAGCGAAGAAGCCGCTCGTAAACAGGCGGAAGAGGAACTTGAGGAAGCCAAGCGTCAAGCAGAAGCAGAAATCGAAGAAGCCAAGCGCCAAGCAGAAGCAGAATTGGTTGCCGCACAAGAGGCCGCACAACAAGCTCAGGCTGAAGCGGAATTGGTTGCTGCACAAGAGGCCGCCCGAAAGCAAGCAGAAGCAGACCTTGAAGAAAAGAGACGTCAAGCAGAAGCAGACCTTGAAGAAACAAGACGCCAAGCTGAAGCAGACCTTGAGGAAACAAGACGCCAAGCAGAAGCAGATCTGGAAGAAGCTAAACGCCAGGCACAAATCGAACTCGAGAAACTCGAGGCAAAAGAACCAGAACCCGAGATCGATGAATCTGCAGGTAAACTGGTCCCAGACCTTCCCCCTCTTCAAAACCCGTCGGCACTACCCGCTCCCGTTGTTGAAGAATCAAACAACATGACTCGAATCCTTATTGCAGTCGGTGCAGTTGTGGTAATCGGTCTTGGCGCAATTTTCATCCTGTGATAAAGTCAGTAGACTTTCCAGACCTCATCTGAGTAAGAAAGGGTTCATCTATACGCTTCACGCCGGTCAAAACAATGGCTCAACCGAACGACGGTTCAGGACGTGCACCTGTTGCAATTGTCCGTCCAACCACTTCTGTCACCAGCGGTCCAGCAGTCACGCAAAAATTAGTCAGTGCCTCCGTTGCTTTTGGTGATTTACTCAAGGGCACTTTCGGCCCAAATGGTCTTGACAAGATGATGTACAAGACCAGTGGAGAGACAGCAGTCACCAACGACGGTGCTAAGATTGTCGCAGAACTTTTGGTTAAACACCCAGCAGCCAAAGCATTTGTCCAACTTGCTGAATCGCAAGAGAACGCCTGTGGAGACGGTGTTACCGGATGCCTCATACTTGCCAGTGAACTTATGCGAGAAGCAGGAAGACTGCTCGAGAAAGGTCTTCACCCTCTCCTCTTGGTTGAAGGTTATCAGGCAGCTCTCCAAACAACACTCGGAGTTTTGGACGAACGCGTTGAGCGAATCTCTCCTACCGATGTTGACCGCCTTATCCTCGTCGCTCAAACCGCCATGACCGGTACATCGGCAGAATCTGGAGGAGAACAACTTGCTCGCTGTATTGTCGAAGCAGCTCAAACAGTAGCGGGCGAGATGAACGGCGTCCTCCATATACGCACTCAAGACGTTCGAATGACAAAGCGCGGTGTAGGTAGCATATCCGACACTGAAATGGTTCGGGGGTTGATTCTTGAACGGCGATTTGATTTGGACAGAATGCCACGCCATTTGCCGCAAGGAAGTATTGCCGTTCTCTCATGCCCAATTGCAGTCGAACAGAGCAGCAGAGATTCCGAGATTGA
>JAQXFL010000100.1 GCA_029250345.1 Candidatus Poseidoniaceae archaeon | reverse complement strand
GCCCACTCCGAGAATTGAACTCGGGTCGCAGGAATGACAATCCTGCATGATAACCTCTACACCAAGCGGGCCTAAGCAAGTCATCCGTTACGCAACCGCTATTTAAGCCGCGCCATGTGGCCAGTATGGGGCGTAATCGATGGCGGGAAAAAAAACATCTGCTGAACAATCAAAAGAAGAACAAAAAGATGCGCATGTCGGAAATCTCCTTAATGCAGCGTTTGGAGATCTCGGTGGGTTGCAAAAAAATGAGGAAGAAATGACTCCTTCCCCAGAGAATGTAATTGAAGAGACCCAAACCACTCCTCTGCCCACGAAGCCAAGTGGACCTCCGCCCGGGCCATCAGCAAAACCTCCCACCAATCCACCATCAGGTCCACCATCAGGTCCACCGTCAGGGCCTCCGTCTGGGCCTCCATCCAAAATCCAGGATACCGTCGAACACGACGCACAACAGGTCGAGCATGCACCTCCAGCCTCAGACTCTCCGTCCAGTCCACCTTCTGGCCCACCATCTGGCCCGCCTTCTGGCCCACCTTCTGGCCCACCATCTGTATCCGACGAGGAAGCAATTCATGATTCGGAAAATGAACAAACGTTACAATCGACTTCCCAAATTGTGGAAGCGTCAGAACCACTCGAACAAGTTCCAGAAGAAAGTACTGCGATTGCGAATGAAGAGACTTCAGAACCCGAAGCAACGCCTGCCGTAGAGGCCCAACAACCCGTTCCAAACGCACCAGAACCTGTTGCTGAATCGGTTGTAGAGGCTCCTCTCCAAGATGCCGTTGAACCTCAAAGTGGGGAACAGCAAGCCCAAGATCAACTGGAAATTGCACGGCTTAATGCCGAAGTCGAGCGGTTGCGGATGTCAATGGCTGGAGCGGTTGATGTCATTGAAGAACTGGAAACCCCACCAATGCCTCCAGCAGTCATCGAAGATATCATCATCGGCGCTCACATAGTAAGTGACTTTGCGCGTCTTGCTCGACAGTTGGACAGAGAACAGCTCATTCGAGCGACAATGGGTACCATTGCAATGTTGCATCCGGATAACCTCGGAATTATGGTCTCAACACGAAACAGAATCCTCCTGCCACGGCTCGACGAACGCGGATTGTGTGCGGGATTCCTTGGAAAGGCGGCACCTCGAGGCGCACCTGCAGACTGGAGGACTTTGGAAGTGATTCTGGCTCTGGCAAGCAGCGCAGTAACTGGCGGCCCTGCTGCAGTCATCCACTCACATGGCCCATACACGACTGCAGCAAGCTGTGAGAAAGACCTCGTCTTGGTTCAACCAATTGACAAAATTGGAAAAGAACAGATTGGGAACGTCATTATCGTCGACCCAGACGAAGGCGACCCTGCTGATTTCTTGAAACAGATCACTGAAGCATTGTATCAAGGCGGTATGCGCTGTGTGGTCGTGCGTGGAATGGGCGCTTATGCGGTTGGCGCTAATCTCGACCAAGCGTGGGCGAACGCTGCCATGCTTGAGCACAGTATGAGAATCGTATTGCTCGCAAGGCAAGCAAATCTAAAAATCTGAATTCAAATCTCGATCTGAACATAATCGCCTTCGACACGTGTTTCGTAGATTTTCAAATCCTTTTGTTTGGATAGTTTTCCAACCAACTTACCGTACGGAGGGAAAAGTGGGAACGGGGACCATTCGGTTACTTCGCCATCTTCGATTTGATACGTCGTTTGATGCAGTGGGCAACGGATACAACCATCTTGGATTTTAGCACCCCAGGCAAGAGGCCATCGCATGTGCCGGCACAGCCCTTCCGTGGCAAAATAATCATCGCCAATTTGGCCAACCATGACGGTTTTGACACCGAATGTTACCATCTTTGTTTTACCAGGCTTCAACCGCTTCGTCTTCACTGCATTCTTCCATTCCATTGTCTCACCCACTGATTTGGCTCATTCCGCCATCGAGGTGGAACACTTGTCCTGTGATGTTATCTGGTGCATCGCACAGCAACCACTGCATTGTTGCGGCGACTTCTTGTTTCTGATTGATTCTTTTTAGAGGGATTTTGCTAACCGCCGCTTCTCTCATCGCATCTGAACGGAGTAACGTTGCTGCTAACCTTGTTTCGGTGAGCCCAGGCGCAACGACATTCAAGCGGATTCCTCGCTGACTGTAAGTCGCAGCAGCAGACCGTACCATTGCCTCAATCCCGCCCTTGGCTGCAGCAATTGCTTCATGGTTCACCAGTCCAAGCGTTGCTGCAACACTGGATGTGAAGACAAGTCTGCCTCCCCCATTCCGTAACATGGTTTTACAGGCAACTGAAAGCGTCAAAAAGGCACTCGAGAGATTGGTGTGAATGACTTCATCAAAAGCGTCGAGAGCAAGTGCATGAGGGGGGCGAATCACAAGCGAACCGACCAGATGGGCAACGCCAGTAATCGTGCCGTCACCTGCTTCCTTGGCCTTATCGACTGCCGATTGAACTGCCTCCTTATCCAACGCATCACCATGAATCAAATGCGCCCCTTGTTCGACGAGTGCTTGAACCCGCTCTGTATCTCGTGCTAGAAGGGTAATATTGTGGCCCATATCCAAAAGTTTCTGCCCGAGTTCGAGAGCGATATCGCTGCTTGCACCGATGATGAGAAATGACTGGCTCATGTTCCAATGTTCATGATTGTGCATTTATACTTCTGTTTTCATGAAAATGAACTTTCGAAAGAAAGAGAGCCGCTACCTAACAAGCACGCAGTGAAACGTATTTTGGCTTCACAGTCCTTTAGGAGTGCGCCATGGTGAATCCTCAAGCAAAGCCAAATCATCTTCTGGCATTCCGAGCCTCCTACGCGAAAAAGGGACTTGGGTGGATGATTTAGGTGCGTTTGCTTTTTTCTTGGCGAAGTATTCTCCGCCTTTCTTACGAACAATTGTTTCACCAACTGCAAACAAGACCAGCATCGATGAGAGAAGAATGTGCCCTTCGATTGAATACGCCGCAAAGGGTTGAATGTAGAGGGTTTGTTGGGTAATTATTCCTGGGTCAGCATTCGTTTTCACAACGTAAGTCCCAGGCATGAGTTCACCGTTCCAATCCGGCGTTGCATCACCCAGTTCGCCAGCCCACTGTGCAACAACCTGCCCTCGATTATCGATAATCTCCCAACCAATAGAACCCTCATCGACGGAGAGCGTTTCAAATTCGAATTCAAAGGTCGACGGCATGGACTTGTCTTGCCCAAAAACGCCGCCGAGAGTAACGGTTCTGTCCTCGATGGCGTGGTCGTAGTCATTGATTTCGTACGGTGCCGCATTATCAGAAATACCACCCCAGAGGGAGTTGACAAGCAACAGGGCAATAGGCCACAAAATAGTGTTAAGACGTGCCCTGTCCATGGATGTTCATTCCGCTAATAGGTTTTAGCAGTATGTTTTCAACTGCGTATCGAATCTCCAAAACCTAACTCGGTCACGATGCGCCTCATCCATTCGAGTTTCTGCATCTTGATTGGAGGAGTTGTCGTTGCAGACCAAGCCCCGACCTTCCGCGTTGAAAAGCCAATTAATTCGATGTTTTCAGGAATCACTCCCATCGATAAAACGAAGCACAATGCTCGGTCACCGTCCGTAAATCCTCCAAAATTATACACTCCAGTGAGCTCTTTCGTAACTTGGTGAGAAAGTACAAGTGAAGGAGGCGTTGAATGTTCTTGCCACCTCTGAAGTATTCCGTTCCATCGATTTGTGTTATCGCCATGAGCGTGGGCCACAATGATCTGGCCTGCTTCAGCAGCCCGGTCAAGGTGTTCGGCGCCATCGAAATCGGAGACCACGCATGCTAGGCGATTGAAGGTCTCAAGCACGCCCACCGCTCCATCTGCGGCGACAAATACAGCTTGTGTGCCATCGAATCTTTGCAGTTCAGAAGGTTCGACTGCTGCTCCAAGAAGAACGACACGCTCAGCGTTGACCAGTTCGTTGCGAAGACGTGTGAGCGTCAACTCCCTCATCGCAGGTGCCCAGAGCGAATGGTTTGCCAACGACTGTTGCAAAAGTACAGCACTTTCAACATCGTCCTCTTCAGACCATCCAAACGCTTCCCGCACTTCGGACTGGACTGAGAGC
>JAQXFL010000089.1 GCA_029250345.1 Candidatus Poseidoniaceae archaeon | reverse complement strand
GTGCACTTGCACCTTGCTCAACCTCAGCCCACCCTGCGCCGTAGTTGTCGGCAAGTGCTCGGTAAGATTGGTAATTGCATGTTGGGCACCGAACGTTCCAGTCGCCGTCAAGGTCAGCGTTCAATACATCGCCACATGATGGGCAGATGGCATGGAGAACTCCGCAATCATCACGGTCTCGGAAACTGATACGAAGAACGGGAGATGTTTCTTTGACTTCTGCTCGACAAACGTCCCGTCGTCGAACAGCGTCGGCAGTTTGGTGCATGTAACGGTCGACAATTCCCGTAACGTGGAATTGACCGTAGAGGTGTTCAGGCAGAACGCTACCAGGCTTGCCTTCAATGCAAATGACTTGGGCCTCACCGTTCTTTTCGTTGAGTTTGACAATTTCACAAAGTACGGTATCACCGACTTCAGGTGTGACAATTTCTTTTTGAGCAGCAACTGTTGCGATACCGTCTTGAATCGAAAACATGCCAGTTGCTGTTGCTAAAATCGAACCGTTGACTTCAATGGTTCCATCTCCAGCCTCGCATTCTGATGAGGTAGATACTTGTGTTCCGGGGGTGACGAGGCTCGGCGTCATATTTTTCATTCCTGTAGCAAACATGGCCTGATGTAGGACGCATGCTGTTTCGCTTGATTGAACCGGTGTGTTCACCCCTTTTCAACCCCTCATACGGAGCGGTCGTGACCTCAATCCTCTTCCAAGAGCAACTTCGCATCTCCGGGAAGATGAAAGCGCCAACACAGCACAGTGGTAGCAGCCTTGCGCTTTGTGTGGTGCTGGTAGGTCGGGGGGAGACGGAAATTTGTTTCAAGCATCGCTTCTGATTCGTAGCCGTATTCTCTTCCAAGTGCTTGCAGATGCTTGGATTTGGAACTGTGAAGCACGTGGACAACCGGTGCGCCGAGAGAAAATGCGTATTCGAGTAAAGGACGGTCTGCCTTTGGCGTTTGTACGCCCCATGGAGGATTCATCACCACAAGATCTGGAATGGGTTCGGTACGTTGCGTTTCTTTCGTTACATGCTCATGCATGACCTCGCCTGTACCGTCACAACGCTGGTTGACTTTTTCCGTATTTGCTCGCGCCACTTCCACGACCTCAAGATCTGCTTCCATCATAGTGACGTGATTTGCTCCGAGAAGCAAGCACCCACATCCGAGGACTCCATTACCAGCCCCGAGGTCAAGTACTCTTTTTCCTTCAAGTCCATCGACTTGGTCGATACCAAGAAGCCAGTACGATGCAAGGTCACCCTCTGTTGCGTATTGTTCGAGTTCCACAGAGGTGCACGGGTGCGGGGATAATTTGGACAATTCAATGGCCAAATGTTTGGGACGCATTCAATCACCAGCGGGGCTGTTGATTGTACTGGTTTTGCTGGTACTGTTGTTGTTGCTGTTGCTGTTGTTGGGCAAGAGCTTGCGCTTGTAGGCGCATGTAGTGAATTTGTTCGGCCTCTTGCCGAAGTCGAGCAAGCAATTGATCTCCTGGTTGTTGATTTCCACAAAATCTGCAGAATCGAATGCCATCTTGATGTTGTTGTCCGCAACTGATACAGAATCCCATGCGCTTGCCTCCATACAGTCCTTGAGTCGAATCAACTTGAACCTTCTCATTGCATGGATGCCAATTGCAGGAACACAGGCCATGTTTCAAATCCTTCCGCAGTTGCTCTTTCGTTGAGGTTTTCCCAACGAGGGTCATCCATGATATCGGATGCCGCAACACCCGCAGCTAACAGTCCTGTCACAAGTTCACGGAACTCACGCTCGATTTCAGACATTTCCGGTTCCGGTTCTGGTTCCGGTTCTGGAATCGGTATGCTTGTTGGAGTTTCTTCGATTGTTGTTTCGCCAGGCACGTTCACTTCGACTGATGCAGGTTCAGTCACCTGTGCGCCAGGTGGAAGTGGGACAAATGCGTGTTCAACCACTTTAGGCTCGGTTTTAACTTCAAGTTCTTCCACTGGCAACTCCACGTGTTCGGTGTCTTCATGCTCCACATCTTCGGTCATCTCAGCAAGCATGTTTGTTGAGAAATCATCCATCATTTCGTCCATGTTCGCATCGGGCTGCTTCGTCTTCACCGGAGCTGTGACAGGGATGTCTTCGGGTGCAGCCTCTGTGATTTTTACCTTCTTTTGGAGTCGGCCAACACCCAGAACTTCCGCTTGTTGTCGAGCAAGTTCAGCAGCTTGACGCCGTGGAAGACTGACAAAACATTTCCCAGGTACGGAAGTCGGAGGGAACGGGAGAAAATAGGTCTCGAGCGGTGGCAAGGACGGATGACGAAAGCATAGAATCCTCTGCGACTCGAAAGCCCGTTGACTCGGCAAATTCATGGAGAAAGGAACGGGTGAAATCTGAATCGAACTGCGCAACCACTGTTCATTGGTAATGAGGTGCTGCATCCATGGTCCCAAATCAGGGCTTGCTAAGTCAACGAATTGAAACGAAGCATCACGAGGGTTGAAGTTTTGCTTTTCAAGCAAGGGTGCTTCTTGTCGAGGTCGATGGAATACGGTGAGCACGGGCTGACCATGCTCGACCATATCACCGTGCAATTCCATGAGTTTGCGCTCCTTGCGAGGGCACATGAGTAGAATGAGCATTCGAGCAGCATTGTCATCCCAAATTTCTCCCCACCGGGTCTCAGCCTCGTTGGTGAGTTGTCCAAGTGTCATGTCTGGAATCATTGCAGTAATACCCATGTCCGCACCAAACCGAGGGTGCGGTCGGGGCATTTATGCCTGCTGATGTTTCGTTACGGTTCTGCGAATCGTCCTTCGATAAGCGCGAGTTCAGCAAGCAGAAGTGTGCCGCCAGCAGCCCCACGAACAGTGTTGTGCGAGTACCCAGAAAAAGCGACCGTATTTGTTCGAACCAGTTCAAGATCACCAACGACAACGGCCATGCCGGTTTTCAAATCAACACTCGGGTCCGGACTGGAAGCGAATTGGATGCCATTTGACCACAGATGTTCGGATACATCGATGCGTTCCACGACATGCAAAGGACGAAGCGGTGCGCTCGGACAAGATTTGGTAATCTCGTCGAAATCATGCGAGTGAAACGATTGAGTAACCGCTTCGATGGTCACTGGTTCCGACAGTTCGACCTCGACAAAGACTTGATGACCGTCTGTTCGTGAAACCCTCTGGCAGGTGACGTCGACATCAAACTTGGCTGGAGTAACTCGCTTGTGTTGCATTGTACCAAAAACATGCAGCAATTCATCCCTCACTTTCTCTGCCTCTCCCGGGATCTCAGGGTCGATACGACCGTCGTTCGCCTCCTGGTTGTAGAGCAGTCTCCAGCCTGCTCCTGAAAGCGCTTGTTCACTCCTCATGCTTACTTTTTGAATGCCAAATTGACGCAGTGCAGCGAGTGGAACGGCCAGAGGAACGAGGGTACAATTGGTTCCACATGCATGGTTTCCCTTGCTCGTGCCAAATGCTGATAAGTGTTCATGATTGATATCGGGGATGACCAGTGGAATTCCTTCTTCGCAGCGATGATGACTTGCATTGGAAAAAACGGCAATTCCAGCCTGTGTGAGCGCGGATTCGATTCGAGCAGCAACATCGCTTGGGAGGCAAGAAAAGGCAACTTCAATGCCAATGTCAAGCATGTCTTGAACAAAAGAAGGGCTGAGTACATCTGCGACAAAAAGTTCTGGGAGATGAGGACGTGCCTCCTCAAGGCGCCATGGGACATCGCTCAACGATGTGCCAGCAGTTGACGCACTGCCCCCAACAGCCTTCAATTCAAACCAGGGGTGATTGTGCAAGCGTTGTTGCATCCGCTGCCCTACCAATCCTGATGCTCCAAGAATGACAGAAGGTCTGCGTCGCATGTTCTCTCCTCCCTTCCCAATGATTTGAGTCCTTGTCTCTCATTGGATGTTGAGGTTGCCTTCGCCAAGTCGAGTTTGATGCGGTGTCGAAAACAGCCGTCGAACCAACAGCTTTCTGAAAATATTCCAGCCGTCTTTGACCGAACCAAGTTTGGCTTCACCCAGCCGCTTACTGTAGCGGATTGAAATGTGACTTATGTCCAAGTCCTCTGATGCACATGAAGTGTACATTTCTGCTTCAATTTCAAATCGCATGGAATTCAATTTCAACAGCGAAATAGCTTGTCTTGAAAACCCCCAATAGCCGGAACAAAGGTCGTTCATGGGAACGCCATAGAGGGCGACAGCAATCCATGTTAGTATGTGGTTTCCAAAGTAATTTGTTCGCGTCATGGCATCTGGGTCCATCGCTCCGCGCAGACGATCACCGATGACGACATCAGCATCCTCAAGTTTCTTCAAGAAACGAGGAATCTCTTCGGGATGGTATGTTCCATCTGGGTCAAGCATAATGAGAGCATCATCACCGGATTGAAGGAACCTCAGAAAGCCAAGTCGCATTGCTGCACCCTTCCCTTTCCCCTGTTGTTTGAGCACCGGGTATCCGTGTTCTTGTGCCACCGAAGTGGTCGAATCTTCGCTGCCACCATCGACGATGAGAACATTTGCTTCCCAACCAAGTTCAGCCATCTTAGAAATTGGCAAGCGAGGTAATACATCAGCCAACCCTTCCTCCTCGTTCAAGGTAGGAAGCAGTATCGTGACTCGCTTCATGCTTGTATGATGTACTGTTTGGTTTTCATTACTTCGCTCATTCTTCAGTCAAAGGCTTGGTTTCCAGCCAATGCAAGCGTATTCCACTTGAGTCCAACACGACATCACTTCTTCCTGAAAGCCCCAATGGATTCAACCACAGGTGTGCTGACGCAGATTTGGGCCACACAACCTCAAGTGTGCCTGTTGAAACATTGGTTGCATCATCAAAACAGACGGAATGCCAACCTGCTGCAAAAGACATCGAGATTGATGTCGTATTGGTTTCATCGGCTAACTGTAGGGTGACTTCATCGAGATTTCCTATCGCTTCCAGCGCCAGACATGTGTTTCCAGGGGTAGAAGCAGTGGAACTGTACGCTAAGCCAGCGTTCATTCCTTCAGCGATAAATGCACGATCTGGGCCAAGTTTGAGTGGGTCTCTGAACCGATGCGCCGACCAGGGGTCCGGCCGCAGTTCACATCCGTCGACGCATGTGGATTCAGTGAAGGTCGCAAACGTCGAAACATCGGATGACCCAGTGGGGTCAAGTGCCCACAGCACGCTTCCCCTCACTTCAGCAATCGAGCTCCAATACGGTGACTGCGACAAAAACCAACCAACTGTTCCAAGCGGTGACGACAGTGCATGTGTGATGTTGAGTTCCTGAAGTCCTGCAATGGAATCCATGTAAACGGCAGTGGTTGCGTTGCCTTGGATGCTTGATTCAATTTGAATGAGGCCGAGCGTTGGAATACTGGTCGTAGCAATGTTTGGTGGTGCAGCGTGTACGTATCCCCAATGCGAGTTTTCGGTGTAAACGATACTTCCCTCCGGCAACAATGCCATTTCATCATACAGCGCTGAATCGCCTGCTGCGTAGGCTTTGAGTTCATGATGTTCGGAGACCTGCATGAGGATAACATTGCCAAATAAGACACCCAACAGCAGCGCTACTGAAAGTGCGGCTGTGAGGTATCGATGCATGTGTGGATCCCATCCAACCGTGAGCAGGTTGTGCTTCTCATCGATTGAGGTAAGGCACGTCGTTTGACTCCACCATAACGCAACCAAAGCCGCTAACGGGATGTGGAATGCGTGCAGACCCATTGAATACAGCGTGTAAGAGAGCAACGAGAGCACAGGGATTTGTTCGAGCCCCTCAATCAAATGAATCGAAGTCAACAGCCATAACCCTGTGAACCAGACTGCCAGTAAGCGCCCCTCAATCGTTTGACGTAACTTCCAAGCGCTGCATAATCCGAGGACGAGGAGAATGCCATTGTACATGAGCATTGGACGCCCACCTTGCCACCCATACTCTGCAAAGACTGCAGCATCTAACATGCGAGGGGCAAGAATCACAAGGGCAATAGCAGCAGCAACTGTAAGTAGAATTGAACTGGTGAGGAGGAGTTTTTTGATGTTTTCACCATGCTTCTCGCTCAAGCTCAAACCAATCAAGAGATGCGCCAGCATGAGCATGCCGAGGTATGTGGCACCCGTGGGGTGAATCATCAGCACGCAGAAAAACGCCATGACAAATCCAGTGGTGTGATGCTTTCCTCGAGTTGAACTTGGCCTTAACAAGACCAACAATCCAACAACCAGACCAAGTTGGCTGGCGACGGTTGGATAGCCTGAATCAAAGGTCTTCGCAAAGAGTCCCGCTCCCAGTGCCATCGCTAAGATCCCATTTGCGCCGGCACCGTGGCGGTCCATTGCCCCCCCAATCCCGAGAAGGAGAACAGCGAGCGTGTAGTGCCCGAGCGTGAACACAGCTTCACTTGGGGCGAGATTCAAGGATTCCTGCACCCATGCAGCGAGTGATGGGAAGCCGGGCGGATACGTCCAGAAGCCAGTGTTTGTGCCGGAAAGTGAGAGGTCACCGGCAGAAGAAATTTGATGTGTGAGGGTCGAGAATCCAATCCAGTCAACGCCGAAGGGTGAATCCATCAGCAGGGGAAGAGTGAAGCAACTGAGAACGATTGTAGAGGCGAAAGCAAGCATCCATGGATTTCGCTGATTTTGCAACCATCGTTGTGCGGCCACTTCATCACTGATTGCTTCTTCAGGAGTACCGTAAACCTCTCCATGCATGGCCCGTTCCAATTTTTGCCAAGAAGTAAGGGATTGAGCAACTTTTTTTCTCGAACGCAGTTGGGATATTGCAAGCGTGTTCAACAGTAAAAAAAGAGCACACATCAATCCCCAAGTCCACAGCCCAGACAGCAAGACAATGCCAGATAATCCATACATCAGCAGTAGACCAAGTGCGGGTGCGAGCGTAAATTTCCGAAGTTTGTCCGCACTCGCATCGAGTACCCTGCACAGGGCGTATCCGGGTAGGAAGGTTACCGACAGCAGAAGGGCCGCTGTCAGGAACATAGCAATCACTTTCAGTCTTAGGTTTTGATTGTTCGGCTAACAATCAAATGAAAGAGGCCAGTCACCGTGGTATGGTCAAACCACCGTTGGGCTTTCACCAAGTGATTGAAATCCCTGAGGAGTATTGGGTGTTTGACTTTTCCAAAGGTCCTCAAACAGATTTTGAAAATCCATTCCCGTATTCGATTGGCAAGTACGATGAGCGAAGGCCTGGAATGTACACAGCACCTCTCTTTGGAGGCGTTCGAAATCATCACGTTGGTTTGGACATCGGTGCGCCAGTCCACACGCCGGTTTACGCCTTCAGTGACGGAATCATCCATTCTTTTGCGGACAATGCTGAAGACGGTTCATACGGGCCTACAATCATCACAGAGCACACCGTAGCTCTCCCTCTTCATGTTGGTTCGAATCTAAGCGGGGAGGCTGCGAAGATTTGGGTACTTCACG